>CALDEW010000038.1 GCA_937942355.1 uncultured Pirellulaceae bacterium
CGAAGATAAATAATACTTCAGTATTTCTTGATTTTGCACAAAAGTCTTTCCGAGAAAGATTTGAAGAATGCATCTCGTTTCAAGACAATTGAACGACAAGCAAACGAATTCGCTGGTGCTTTTCTTCTTCCCGCAACGACATTCTTATCGGAGGTATTTGCTTTTACCCCTGAAGGTCTCCTCGCATTGAAGAAACATTGGGGGGTGTCTGTGGGACTAATGGTCAAACGCGCCAGTGATCTTGGGGCTATTGAGAGCGATTCAACAAGAAAACTGTGGATGCGAATTAGCAAGCGAGGTTGGCGAAAGAAAGAGCCATTTGACGACGAAATTTTGCCGGAGTCGCCAAATTTACTTTCAAAGTGTTTTGCGCTTTTGATTGAGTCTGGGATTGGTGTCCGAGATTCATTGATGGCTAGACTTCCGTGGCATTGGAAGGATATTGAAGAAATTTCTTCTCTTCAACCAGGACTTTTATCCCCTTCGAACAACGAGGCTTCGAGTCAAGAAACCCATCCGAGAATTATCAAGTTTCCACATCTCGGGTAACTTCAGTTGACGAAAGGAATAATCTAAATAG
This sequence comes from uncultured Pirellulaceae bacterium, assembly GCA_937942355.1. Classification (GTDB taxonomy): domain Bacteria; phylum Planctomycetota; class Planctomycetia; order Pirellulales; family Pirellulaceae; genus Mariniblastus. The sequence continues at coordinate 581 of CALDEW010000038.1, forward strand.
ACAATATCCTTGATGAGTTGCAGAGAATAGTAAGAAGAGCACGGCAGTTCTCCAGTCTGGAGGGACTTAAAAGACTTTCTCCAAGACCGGCTGGGATTAACTTGGGACGAATTTAACAGAGAGCCGACGGCCGGGCTTTCAACAAAAGATCGGCTAGAAGTCATGCTCGACGATGCGAGTTTTGCGTTCTTGGTCATGACGGGCGAGGACAGTGCGACGGATGGCAAGTTGTTGGCTAGGCAAAACGTATTTCACGAACTTGGGCTTTTTCAAGGGAGGCACGGTTTTGGTCGTGCTATCGTATTGCTTGAAGAAGGCTGCGAAGAATTTTCTAACATAGTTGGCCTTACGCAAATTCGATTTCCAAAAGGAAATATCATGGCCAAGACTGAAGAAATTCGTAGAGTTCTAGAACGAGAAGGAATTGCATAGTCACCAACGGAATTGATAGCCACTGAGTTTGTTTTTACGATTTTCTTCTAGTCCACCGGTGGCCTTTTCGAAGGAATGCAATTGAACGACTTTTACCAATCCTTCTCCGGGAATAACAAAATGCTTCGGTCACATCGACCGAAGCAGATTACAACAGAAAACTTCAACGACAGCAGGCGGTTTTTGAGGTGCTACCCTAATCGTGCAGAGCCAATGGCCAACCGCCGAGCAGCGGTAGCGGGATTCGCGCTTTAAGGCCGATGCTTGAAGTTGCATCTCGCTGCAGCGCGTGAGGGTGATTTAAAGCCTACTTCTTCGCCATCAATTTCCGCCAAGTCAGCTCGAACAGGAATTCGTAGATTTCTATGTGTCGGCGAGTAGCGAAGACGTCGCGGCCCCAGGTGTAGAGGCCGTGGTTGCGGATTAGGAAACCGTGCGTCATCTTTTCGGGTGAATTCTTCAAGACTTCGGCAACCTGATCGGCAAGGACGGGAATGTCCTGAGTGTTGTCGAAAATGGGTAACCAGTGCGTTCCCTCATGGGTCGTGATCCCTTCCAGCCCCTTCAGCATTTCGTAACCGGAAAACTCAATGCCGCCCTCGGAGTAAAAGTGGTCTGAAAGCAAGGTTCCCCAGATGCTGTGCGTGTGCAGGATGCTTCCCGATGCTAACTTTGGGCCTTCCGGATTCTCTGGATCGGTCCAACACTGATGGTCGGCCAACACAACATGCAACATCGTTTCGGCCGACGATTTGGGCTGGTTGGGCTCGATTGGTTTTCCATCGGCTCCCAAATGCACGAAATCAAGCCGCGATAGCCGCCCTTTGTCGCGACCGCTGGCCGTCACGATCAGCTCGACAGGATCATTGCCAACGACCACGCTATAATTACTGCTGGTACCGACGCTCCAGCCGCGCTGGTGGAAGAGACGTCCGCAAGCCCGAAGTTGGTCGATCTGCGATTGATGACCGGCCAAGGGGTGGCCACTTTCGATCGGAGCATCGGCTGATGTATCTAAAGCTGGATCGGTTTCGTTTGAAACCATAGAATTGTTCCTTGAGTTGAGATCGGCTGTAACTGTAAGTTTAGATGCGGCCGTGTCTTGTTTCTAGAGTGCTTCGTGGCACGTCTCTCCGAGACGTGTGTATTCGACTCGGAGAGTCGAACTACGTAGTCACGGGCACAATACATTAGAATATTTGAACTAACATCACCAAACGTGACCGAGGAGCAAAACCATCGACCATTCGCCCCCCACACGGACACTCAACCCGATCAAACTCTTGCTGCCACCGATTGCCATCGGTGCCATAACGCTCGGAGGCGCTTACGCGGCATTGGGCACTACGATCGTTGAGAAAAGCCTGACAGCGTTAGCAATGCCGATTGGTTTCGTTTGGCTGATTCTGTTGGTGTGGGTTTACGGCGCATTCTGTATGCGACAACGCTCGACTGTGATCGTCGCGGGACTATGTTTGGCAATTGTTTGGGGTTTTGGGAATTTCTTCGTCGCCAATGCGCTGGTAAAGGGTTTGGAAAAACCGTTTTTCGGTTTCGATCCCGCGGCGTTGGAGCCACTGGACGCCATCGTCGTCTTAGGGGGAGGCACAACGACCAACCCGAACGCGCAAGCTCAATTGGCTCGTTCCGGCGAACGCATTGGGATGGCGGCGAAGCTGTTTTTGGCCGGTAAGGCGGATCGAATTATCTGCACAGGCACGCAAACCTACATCTCATCCGAAGACGACCTCGATACATCCCAAGAATCCAAGGCAATCCTGTTGGGACTGGCCATTGAGCCAGATTCGATTGACGTCATCCCCGGCGCGAACACCCGCCAAGAGATGCTGAGCTTGAAACAGTGGCTGGCCGATCATCCCGACACGCAGCGCATCGGCATCACCACCAGTGCTTGGCATTTGAAACGCGCGATGCGATTGGCCAACTCGACCGGTATCGAAGCCACGCCCATCCCAGCCGATTTTCTGACCCGTTTTCCGACCGCGTCTCCGGATTGGATTATTCCATCTTCAGAAAACATCGAACGATCAGCGCTGGCACTCAAGGAATATTTGGCGGCGTTGGTCGGCCGTTAAATTGACCTTAGAAAGTGTTGCCCCTAGGGCATCGTTGTCTTTCGGTCTCCGAAAGAACACTCAAGCAGGGTTGCTCTCCATGGCGCGCGAGGTGCACTTTCGGAGACCGAAAGGCTACTTTTTCTTGGGCTTCTTTTTCTTGCCGCTTTTCTTGCTCTTGGCCTTCACCTTGTCCTTGGTCTGTTTAGGTTTCGCTTTTGCAGAGTTCTTTTTACCGTCCTTTGACTTATTCTTCTTTTTCTTAGACGCTTTCGTTTTCGGATTCGTTTTTGGTTTTAGCTTTGCCTTGGATTTATCCTTTGTTTTGGACTTCGTTTTCGATTTCCCTTTGGGCTTTGCACCCGACTTTTTCGGCATCGCTGATGGCGAAACCTGATCCAATTTACGAATCAGCTTGAACTCCATGATACGCTTATCAAGGTCCACCAAATCGACTTGAACCTCGACACGATCACCTAATCGGAATTGGTTCTGTGAACGGAATCCATTGAGCGTCTTAGAAGGCCGGTCGAACTGGTACTTGTCCGCCGGTAATTTCGATACCGGCACCAACCCCTCAGCAGGAATCTCGACGCCCTGAGCAAAGATACCAAACGCCTCGACGCCCGTTACGATCGCGGTCAGCGTTTCGCCCACGCGTTTCTCCATGAAGCTGAGCAACTTCAACTTCTTCAGCTCCCGTTCGGCATCGGCGGCGCGTTTTTCCAGATCGCTGCAGTGCTTTCCGGTCGCAGACAGCCGATCAAAGTCTGCTGGCGGACGCTTACGGTCGATCAGGGAACCAACCATGCGGTGAATCACAAGATCGGGATACCGCCGAATCGGCGAAGTGAAATGGCAGTACGCTTCGCTGGCCAACGCGAAGTGCCCCGCCTCTTTGGGACTGTAGATCGCTTTCTGCATACTGCGGAGGATTGCGAAGTGAATCGCATAACTCTGCGGCAAATGCTCCGTATCTTCGACGACGCGTTTGAGCTCGAACCGGTCCTGCAGACTTCCGCAGTCGATGCCCAGCTGTTTTACAAACTGCGTCAACTCGGTCAGTTTTGCTTCGCTGGGCGCTTCGTGGATCCGGCGAAGCAAATACAGTTTCTCATCGACCAAGTACTGAGCCACCGCTTCGTTGGCGGCCAGCATGAATTCTTCAATGACCTGATGGCTCTCAGTGTTCTCGGTCGTGTGGGCGCCACTAACGCGTCCATCGTCATCTAAATCAATCACGACTTCGGGGAGGACAAGGTTGATCGAACCATTTTCCATCCGGCGTTTTCGCAGCGTCATCGCCAAGGTATGCATATTGCGGACTAAGGTGAAGACTTCTGGCGTCAGCTTCTTTTTCCACGGTTTGTCGTTCGCCAAGTAGTCATCAATCTCTTCGTAGTTAAACCGATGAGCCGACTTGATCGCGCCACGATGAAGGTCGGTCGCGATCGGTACACCTTCGGCATTGAATTCGATAATCGCCGTCATCGTATACCGCACACGGTCGGGCTGGAGGCTGGCCAGATTGTTGGAGATAATCTCAGGCAACATCGGAATCACGCGATCAGGCAGATAAACGCTCGTCCCGCGCGCGAAAGCCTCGTTATCCAAATCGCTGCGGTAGGGAACGAAATGCGAAACGTCGGCGATGTGAACGCCCAATTTCCAGTGACCGTTTTCGATTCTCTCCAAAGAAATCGCGTCGTCGAAGTCTCGCGCTGTTTTGGGGTCAATCGTGCAGACCGTTGTACTGGTGAAATCCGTCCGACCGTCTTTGATCTCTTCGTCAAATAGATCGGCCTGTTTACGCGCGTCGTCGAGTACCGCTTCCGGAAAATCCTCAGGCAGCCCGAATTCGCGGATGATCATCAGCGTATCGACGCCCGGTGTGCCACGATCGCCCAGCACTTCAACAATGACGCCTTCTCCGACCGAATTCGCGGTAGGGAAGTGCACCATTTCGACGACGACTTTATCGCCCACCCGGCAGTTCTTGGCGCTTGCATCGCCGACCATGATGCTGGAATCAAACGTGCCGCCATCGACGACCACAAATCCATCGTCACCGCTGACGCAGTAGCTGCCGACGAATTGGTGCGTCTTGCGTTGGACGACTTTGATGATGCGTCCAGAGGTGCGGTTGTGCGAAACTTTTTTGCCTTTATCACGTCCCGACGGCGCTCGTCCGCGCGACACACGAACCAGTACGGTATCCAAATGCGCCGCGTCCAAGGTCTTCGTTTTCGGAATGAAGATATCCTCGGAACGGTCAGTGGCTGTCGAGTCCTCGGGGGTGACGAAACCAAATCCTCCCGACGCTTTGCGGAACGTTCCAATGACCTCGTTCGTTTTTGTTTTCTTGGGCAGGGCCTTATCCGGCTTCGTCTTTGTTCTTGCTTTGGGAGACGGTTTCGCTTTTACCGTGCTGCGACTGTCGGTTTTAGTTTCTGTTTTGGCGCGTTGAACGGCAGCCAAACCAGGCTTCTTCGCCTTCTTTGTTTTCGTCTTCGGCTTGGTGACCATGTGATTGGCCGCGAAGGCGATTTTCTTCTCGCGCACCAGTTGTTTAATGGAACGCCGCACCTGCTTTTCTTCTTCAAGCAGTTTTAATTTCTTTGCGATCGCGCGGGGTTTGAGAGGTTGATAGTTGTCAGCAAGGACAAGGTCTAAGATAAGTTCTTTTATTTCTGTATTTTCTGTCATATTCAAAGTGTAGTATTCGAAGGCGCTTTTTGTAGCTAATAAAGTGTGGTTCGACTGATTTAGTCATTATGAATTTGGGAAACGGACGCGTAACGTTGGTCGCGTACCCAAAGTATTACGAAGATTGGGACCAGAATGACAATCGCCCATTGATAGGCTGACAATCCAAATGTCCATCGAATCTCCGGTCGAATGAATTCGGTGACGAAGCGGAAGATGAAGTAAGTGATGAAGTAAAATTTGATCAGTTGGTTCTGCAGCCGCCCGTTGATCAGCAAGACATACAACGCCATTGCCATCGTGAGGTGGAAAAGCATTTCATAAACTTGCGTCGGATGCCGCGGCAGCATATCAGCGTTTTGGAAAACGACGCCCCACGGCATCGTCGTCTCGACGCCATAGCAGCAGCCGCTGAAAAAGCATCCCAACCGGCCAACGCCGATTCCCACCGCGACTGGTACCGAAAATTGATCGCCCGTTTTCTGCGTGATGCCTAAACGCCACTTGGCCAGCTCGACACCAACGTAACCACCAACCATCCCTAACAAAATTGTTTTGCCGCTGAGAAACAATCCACCCGCATTGTGCAAATGCGAATCGGCAAAGATCACAAACGGAAGTTTGGCAAAGACTACGGCCACGCCAAACGCGACCAAGCAGATGAACAGCTTTTGTTGGCGGGGCAGGGCGGCTGTAGGAGCAACCTTCCCGGCGACCAGCGTCCGATTCACCCACCAAGCACTGACAAACGCCAGCAACATAAACAGGCTGTACATCATGGCTGATTCAGCGACACCAAAGGGGGCGCTGCAGAGCGTTGAGGCTTTCCTGTTAGCTGCGGCAACGCTACATGACCGTCTCGATACAGCACGTTGTACGCCGAAAATGGGATGATGTGCCCCGAAGGCAACAGATGATGCACGCACGACTTCATCAGTTGCCGCACGTCAAAATTATAGGCGTCCATAAACGAAGTCGTCGTGATCCGCAGCATATCTTCGGGAGCCAGCGTTTTGGTTAACGCTTTTTGTAAAAACTCCGTTTGCAGATCTGCTCCTTCACCGCCGGTCATTTTAGTTATTGCCTGCGCTTTTAACGCGGGCAAATTCCCGCAGGCGGTTGACTTTAAATAGTTCTCCAAAAGTTCTTTCGCGCGGCCGCGGTCAAACGTGATTCGACCGGCCAGTAAATCTAAATGTTGTTCAAAGTCAATAAAACGCGCCAATGGCAGCACTTCGGCGCCTTTATCGGTTTGACGCCGGTAGGCGTAAGCCAAACTGTGGCCGTTAGGATGAGCACACGGCAAAGGCGAAAAGTCGCCGGCTTTCCAAACGCCCGCCGATTGTTTCTCTAAACCATGGATCACATCGGGAAAGGTAATTCTCGACTCCAGATCCTTCGGCAAAAAATATCTTCCCGTATACGTCGTAGGCTGAAAACTCAGCCCTGTGATCCAAGGCCGCTCGGCTGCGAATGCTGCCAGCGGCCCAATTTGATCCTCGTTGACGCCCGATTGCAGCGTGCAAACCAAGGTCGTTCGGATGCCGGCTGCGCCCAACGCTTCGATCGCCTTGAGCTTGGTTTGCACGAGGCTTTGGCCGCGAATGGCCTCCACTGCAGGATCTTCGAACGAATCGAACTGAAAATATACTTCGCAGCGATGCTTCAAACTCTCCAGCAGCTGCACAAGCTCGGGATCATGAGCGATCCGCACGCCGTTGGTGTTGACCATAACAATGTCGATTGGCTGACCACAAGCGTATCTTAAGATCCGCTCAAAATCCGGATGAACGGTGGGTTCACCGCCGGACAACTGCAGCACTTCAGGCTGCGTTTCAACCTCGACCAATCGGTCTATAGCAGCCTGACACTGCTCGAACGTTAAATGTTCACCACCGGGGCCACTTTTTGCGAAACAAATCGGACAGCTCAAATTGCAGTGCTGCGTGATTTCCAGCAATCCGATGCAAGTATGCTGTTCATGCTCTTCACACAGCCCGCAATCATACGGACATCCCAAACGGACTTCCGCCCCGTAACTGGCCGGAACTTTCCCCGGCAACGAATACTCATTGCGATCGAACATGCTCGCGTCGCTGCACACAAAATCTTCGCGCGTCCCGTGCGTCGGGCAATGTTTACGGAAGTAAACACGGTTGTCACGCACGACAACTTTGGCCTGCACTAGCGAAAGACAGTCAGGGCAAAGGCTCTGCGTGATGCCAACATAGTTGTGGTCGCGATACTTCACGAAGCGGCTTCTTGAGAGGCGAATCTTGAACTCTGCTCAAAGAGCAAGTTTGAAGTCTAACAAAAAGCCGCGTTCGGTGCAGCTTTTTCTATCCCTACCACTTAAGCAATCCGGATCCCTCGAGAAAAAAGACAATCCTAACCCTTGAAGAACTTCCGCCCCATCGCCGGATTATAAACCGTCCAAGAACTATCTTTGTTGACGTCTTCTTCGATCAGTTGCTTCACGCTGTTGAGCTTCGCATCCAGATTATCCAATTGATGCAGTGTGATCGCCTCTAACGTCATCGGCAATTTTGGGCTGCCGAATTCATAGGAACCGTGATGCGAAACGATCATGTGCCGCAGGTGATTCGCCAAATTCTCAGGGAACGTTTCTCCGGATTGCTTCTCCGTTTCGACAATCATTTGATCCAAGATCGAGACGCCTTGCACCAAATGCCCAAGGAGCTGACCGGAATCTGAATAGCCTAAATCCGGCGAATAAGTCAGCTCGCGGATTTTGCCGATGTCGTGAATGAAAGCTCCCATCAACAGCACATCCACATCGACGCCTTCGTAATGTGGACCGACCAGCGCCGCGACCTCCATCAAAGACAAAACGTGTTCCAGCAAACCGCCGTGGTAGGCATGATGGTTCTTGATCCCCGCTGGAGCGGCTCGCAGTCCCGCCATCAGATCTTCGTTGAGCAAAAAGCACTCGGCCAAGTTCTGTAAATGAACATTCGACATCGAGCGGAGCAATTCGCTCACCCGCGCGACCATTTTCTCAATCGAAGCCTGCGCAAGTGTGACGAAATCTTCTTCGTCGATCGAATTATCGTTCAACTTGCTGACTTCCTTGGCCAGCACTTGCATGCCGCCGTTGTAGACTTGTGAGGTACCTTTGACGTGGACATAGTCGCCGTTACTGAAGGACTCATAGTGCTTTTCGTTGGCGTTCCACAGCATCGACGTCACCGAACCTGTCTTGTCAGAAAGCCTCAACTGCAGATAGTAATTACCGTTGCGGTTGGTCCGAAGCTGCTTTTCGGACGCCAGGAATACCTGATCAACGGACTCACCATCAGCTAATTGATTGACAAAACGACGGGGCATATTGGACTCAAATCTGGGCAAAGAGAATTATGAAGTTGGGGTAAAATTGAAATATCAGATCGGGGATTCTATGACGATCTTCTCTCCCCGACAATGGTCGCATCCCTGCTATGATGCAAGCGGCGAAAACAATAAACTATCCACCAATCTGACATCACTTTAAATAAGCAAAGTTATTTAGAAACGCAAGCAAAACGATGGCGAAAAACGCAATTTCCCCGACCCGCGACCAAGACTATCCACAATGGTACCAGCAAGTCGTCAAAGCAGCCGATCTGGCCGAGAACTCGCCCGTCCGTGGTTGTATGGTGATCAAACCCTGGGGCTATGGCATCTGGGAAAACATGCAGCGCGTGTTAGATCGGCGATTTAAAGACACCGGTCATGAGAACGCTTACTTCCCCGTTTTCATTCCCAAGAGCTTTTTGGAAAAAGAAGCTGAACACGTCGAGGGGTTTGCCAAAGAGTGTGCCGTGGTGACCCACCACCGGTTGGAACCTGGAAAGGATGGCGGGTTGGTGCCTGCGGGAGAGCTGGAAGAACCGCTGATCGTGCGTCCGACCAGCGAGACGATCATCGGCGACGCGTTTTCGCGTTGGGTTCAGTCGTATCGCGATCTTCCGTTGAAGATCAACCAATGGGCCAACGTAGTCCGATGGGAACTTCGCACTCGATTGTTTCTTCGCACGGCAGAATTTCTCTGGCAGGAAGGCCACACAGCGCACGCCACCAAAGAAGAAGCCTTAGAAGAAACGCGGTTAATGCTGGACGTCTATGCCGATTTTGCTCAAAACGTCATGGCGATGCCGGTGATCAAAGGCGAAAAAACCATCGGCGAACGATTCCCCGGTGCTGAACTGACCTATTCGATCGAAGCCATGATGCAGGACCGCAAAGCGCTGCAAGCGGGCACATCGCACTTCCTTGGTCAAAATTTCTCCAAGGCCCAAGAGATTAAATTCCAAGACAAAGAGGGCGGCGAATCGTTTGCATGGACAACCTCGTGGGGCGTTTCGACGCGGCTGGTCGGAGCACTGATCATGACTCACAGCGACGACGATGGTTTGATGCTGCCCCCACGGCTGGCGCCCAAGCAAATTGTCATTCTGCCCATCATCAAAGGCGACGATGATTCAGGCAAAGTGACGGGGTATTGCCAATCACTGTTGAACGAACTGAAGGGGCTAACCTACCACGGTCATCCGCTGGAGGCATTCATCGACGATCGCGATGTGCGCGGCGGCGAAAAGAAGTGGTATCACGTCAAACGCGGCGTACCGATTCGAATCGAAGTCGGCGCGCGGGACATTGATAAAGACAGCGTCTTCGTCGGTCGCCGCGATCAGCCGAAATCCTATGGCGTTTCACGGTCCGAGTTCGTCGCCAATGTGATCAAAACGCTCGACGAAATGCAGCAGGGGATGTTCGACCGCGCACTTGCTTTGCGCGAAG
>CALDEW010000039.1 GCA_937942355.1 uncultured Pirellulaceae bacterium
CGTCTCCGCCGGCGACTTCAATTTCGCCATCTTCATCGACAGCGTCGTTGCGATTGAGCACATCAACGACCAAGAAAACGTCTTCCAGTGTTGTCGTTTCGTCAAAGCTGATGCCAATTTGATTCTCACCCACCATCCGCAAGTTCACAGCGATGTCTTGCCCGAAACCAATCACGCTGTCACGCGTTTTACGGTCCTCGAACTGAACCAGCAGCGTATCAAAGAAGGAATCATGGACGACGTTAAAGCCATCCTTGACCAAAGCTGACCTCAGTAAATGAGCCATCGTGTGCACGCGCGTCGCAATCGTCGTCAGACCTTCTGGGCCATGATAAACGGCGTACAAGGCAGCCATATTCGCCAGCAGTGCTTGCGCGGTACAGATGTTGGAGGTCGCTTTATCCCGCCTGATGTGTTGTTCGCGCGTTTGCATCGCCATCCGCAACGCCGTGTTGCCTCGACGATCTTTGGAAACACCAATGATGCGTCCCGGAGCCGAACGTTTGTATTTGTCGCGCGTCGCGAAGAACGCCGCGTGAGGTCCGCCAAAGCCCATCGGCACGCCAAAGCGCTGTGCACTTCCCAGCACCACGTCAGCGCCCATCTCGCCCGGTGGCTTGAGCAACGTCAGGGCCAGTAGATCCGTCGCCACCGCCGCCAAACCGCCGCATTGGTGGATCTGTTCAATCACCGGCTCAATATCCCGGACTTCTCCGGTCGTGCCAGGATACTGCAGCAGCGCCCCAAAGACTTCATGATTTTGGGCGTCTTCCAATGGCCCCACGATGACTTCAAAATCTTGAAACTCACCACGTGTGCGGATCACGTCCAACGTTTGGGGATGAACATCATCGGCGACAAAGAACTTTTGGCTTTTCGATTTTTTGTTCGCCCGCCGGCACAGCGTCATCGCCTCAGCCGCGGCGGTCGCTTCATCCAACAACGACGCGTTCGCAAAATCCATCCCCGTCAGATCCATGACCATTTGCTGAAACATCAACAAGGTTTCCAACCGGCCCTGAGCTATTTCTGCTTGATAGGGCGTGTAGGCGGTGTACCAACCTGGGTTTTCCAGCACGTTTCGCAAAATCACATTAGGAACATGCGTCCCGTAGTACCCTTGGCCAATAAACGATTTCGTGGGCACGATGCCCGCCGCGAATTCGCGCAACCGCTCCAACGTCGCGACCTCCGATTCAGCGACCGGTAATTCGAAGGGCTCGTTGGCCATCAGGTCTGCAGGAATCGTGGACTGTATCAGCCCATCCAAAGAGTCTGCGCCGACGACGTCCAGCATCTGCTGAATGTCAGTATCCGATGGTCCGATGTGCCGTGCGACAAACGCATCGTCTTGCATCAATTGATCAATCGAGGCGATGTCTTCGCAGGTGTGATCTAAAATTTCATCAGTCGCCATAAGTCAGTTGTTCTAAAGAAATCGTTTTAATTTTACGTCTTGGTGAACGTAGCTACCGTCGTCAGACGGTGGATAGACCCACGCTCTGGCGAGCGTAGCTACAGATGAGGAATTTCCGAGTCACTTACTCGTTACATAGCGCTTCATACGCGGCGAAGTCAAGCAACGCGTCGATGCTGCTATCGCTAGTGACTTCGACTTTTACGATCCAACCTTCGCCATACGGATCGGTGCCAAGCACTTCTAAGTTATCCGGCAGCGCCGTGTTCACTTCAATAACCTTACCCGTGACCGGCGAAAACAAATCACTGGTGGCTTTGACCGATTCGACTTCTCCAAAGGAAGCCCCCGCGGTCACGTCTGTTCCAGGTTCAGGTAATTCCATGTAGACCACGTCGCTGAGCGCCTCAACCGCGTGCGCCGAGATGCCGATCGTCGCAACGGTTTTGCCATCGGCTTGAGCCAAATGAGCCCACTCGTGTGAAGGAGCGAATTTTAGTTCTTCAGGTTTCACAGTTCTCTTCCTTTGAAAAATCTAACGATCTGATCGCTTATAAAACGGTAGTTCAACAACTTTTGCCGCGACCGACTTGCCTCGGATGTCAATCAGCACTTCGGTACCGGCGACCGCGTACTGAGGCGCGACGTATCCCATCGCAATCGGGACGCCCAATGTCGGCGACAGCGTACCGCTGGTCAGCTGACCAACGACTTCTTGATTTGTAGCGTCAGCCGAAAGAACGTTGCATCCTTCCCGCGCGGGGCGGCGCCCCTCAAGTTCGATGCCGACCCGAACAGGCAGCCTGTTATCTTTGAAGGCAGTTGCGATCGCGTCTCGTCCCGCGAAAGAGCGCCCTTTTAAATTGATGGCAAAACGCAGGTCCGTTTGAGCCGCGCTGATCTCCTCGTTCAGCTCATGTCCATACAACGGCATCGCAGCTTCCAGCCGTAACGTATCCCGCGCCGCGAGTCCCGTCGCACCACCACCGATGGGGTCGGCTAAATCGTGCAGTTTCTGCCATACTGCCGCCGCCACGTTTGCGGGCACAATCAATTCGCAACCGTCTTCACCGGTGTAGCCCGTCCGGCTGACGATCGCGTCACTTTCCTCTACCTTGCAAACAGAACCGCAATAATAAGCCAGCTTTTCCGGATCGACCGACGCCAGTTGTGCGGCGACGGCGTTGGCTTGAGGCCCTTGAACGGCGATCATCGCTGTCGATTCGGTGCGGTCGTCAATTTTGATATTTGAATCGGCGGGCACATGGTCCGTGAACCACTTGACGATCTTGGCGCGATTGCCGGCGTTGCAGACCATCATATAAAAAGAGTCGATTGATGCTTCGCCCGGTGCGAAACCTTCACCCGCGGCCAAGTGATAGATCAACACGTCATCTAGAATTTTTCCGTCGTCGTTACAAATTAACGAATAACGGACTTTGCCGGGGGCAACTCCGACGATGCGGCGAGTCGAAAGGGAATCCAAGCATTCATGAACATTTGAGCCGCTAAAGACTAGGCGGCCCATGTGCGAAACATCAAAAAGTCCCACCGACTTACGTGTGTGATGATGTTCGGCGACCACCGAAGCATACTGCACCGGCATT
>CALDEW010000040.1 GCA_937942355.1 uncultured Pirellulaceae bacterium
GATCCCTGGTGGAGCCGCCTACGACGCAGCGACTGGACTATGGTCCATCGGAACCCTTGGCGTTGGCGAGACCGTTACGCTGACCATTGAAGGTACGGTTGACGCGGGACAAGCGGGAAGCACGATCACCAACGTGACGACGGCAGCCACCGGCGATCAAACCGATCCAACAATGGCTGGCGATGATCTCGACGAATCTGTTGTTGTTGAAGATAACACGACAGATCTGGTCACCGTCAAGACGCTCGCCAGTGGGAATCCGACTCCTAACGAAGGCGACACCGTCACATTCCAGATTGATGTCACCAACAATGGTCCCATCACGGCAACCAACGTTTCTCTGTCCGAGTCGATTCCAGCCGGTTTCACACTCGCTGGTAGCACGACGACTCAGGGAAGCTACGTCAATGGGCTGTGGGACATCGGCACGCTCGCCGATGGAGCCACCGCCACGCTGACCCTGACCGGAACCATTGACGCCGGACAAGGCGGCAACACGATCACCAATGTTGTCACCGCAGCAACCGGCGATCAAGCCGATCCGACCACTGCCGGCGATGACTTGGACGAATCAGTCGTCGTTAACGCACCCGTCGCACTGGTGGCTGACATCGGTGTCGCCAAAGCTGCCTCTGATGCCGTTGCCAATGGAGACAACTTCGACGTCACATTTGTACTGCTGGTTGAAAACACCGGAACGGCAACGCTCGATGGGATCACACTCACCGACAACGTGGCCGCTCAGTTTGGAAACGCCTACGTTGCCGCCAGCAACCTTACCGTTACAAACTTCGTTGGAACGGGAACCGCGCCGACGGCTAACGCGGCTTGGTTGACCGATCAGTCCCAGAGCCTGCTTACCGGTGGTTCACTGGATGTCGGAGACTATGTGGAGGTTTCCTTTGTCATCACCATCGATCCCGATGGCATCGACGGTGTCTCACAAAACCTGGTCAACGAAGCGGTCGCCACTGGAAACGGAGTTAACCCAGACGGTTCGCCTCTGTTGGATGCACTGGGCAATCTCCAAACCGCCTCCGACGTCAGCGATAACGGTGCCGACGCTACCGGCGACAATGGAGATGGCACAACCGACGATCCGACGCCGATTGTGATTGCTGATCTGGGCATCGCGAAATCTTTGGTCGGGCAACCGACATTCCTTGCCTCAGGCAATTCAGTTGCGACTTTTGAAGTTGTGATTGCCAACACAGGTTCAGTCGATCTGTCTACGCTTTCACTTCAAGAGGACATCGCGACTCAGTTTGGACCGGCTTTCCAGAGCGTCAGCAACCTCGCGCTGACCGCGGGGCCATCCAACGCAAGCAGTGCTATCGCGTTGGAATCAACCTTCAATGGAGCCACCGTCACCGAACTACTGGATCAGACGACCAATAATTACTTGGCCGTCGGAGATTCGTTCACGATTCGGTTCGATGTGGAGATCAACACAGATAGTGTGACAGGGACGCTGACCAACCAAGTCACCGGTACCGGATTCGCGGTGGATGCCAACGGCGATTTCATTCACGATGCCAGCGGGGCACGGATCTTGGCCAGCGACCTCAGCGATGGTGGTGCCAGTACCAGCAGCACTAATCCTGGCGACATCGGTGACACCGGAACCACTGATGATCCGACGATCATTAACGTAGGGCCGATCCAGGGCAGCAACAATGGCACTTCCGGCAGCCCGGCTAACTTGCGTGGCGTGCCGATCGTTGGATTCGCACCGATCAGCCAATTGATTGGTGGATTCCTCGGAGGACCGGGACCGATCTATTCGGGCATTCCGATCGCCAGCAACGGCACACCATTGACGCTGCAAAGCGCCCGTCCGGTGACCGGCGGATACGCGACTCAGTTCGCCGTACCGACGGCCGACAGCTTCGATCCTTGCGGATGCGGCGAGATGGGATCTGAGTTCGTAGAAGCGGTCGATCCAATGGTTGAAATTCCTTATGTGGATCAACCTGTTGATGATTGCGGTGTCTGCGAAGGAGCAATTGAACAACCGATGTTCGTCGACGATGCGGCGGTTGTCACTGAATGTCCGACCTGCCAAGACGTTGCACCTTGCGAAAACTGTAACGACTGCGGCAACTGTTGCGGTTGCGGCGGAGCAAACATCAGGCCAAGCGGCGTCTTGTTCCGATTGAAGAATTGGCTGCACCGTTAAGGTTCAGCATCAATCCAGAGATCCAAAGGCCGGGCAGTTTTGCTCGGCCTTTTTTTTGTAAGCCGTCGTGTTTATTTCTGAGCGTTGACTCACCTTGGCATTTGGATGCGTTGAGCGATGCTCGTAAGACTTGCGTCGCTTCATTCTCAGTTTCTCCATCGTAAGGTATTCTGGTCGAGCAACCCAGATATTTCGTTATTGCGTTATTGCGTTACTTCTCTTGCTCCCGCGGCGTGGGGCGGACCTGGATTCAAATCCAGCACATCGCGTTTGGGTTCGACGAGTGATTGCTCAAACTGACAGCTCCATTTCGAATCGGGTACGGTGCCCGCAACCGTTTGACCCGAATCAATGACGGGGCCGTTGTCGAAAATGTATTTCGCCGTACGAAATAACAGTTGGCTAACGTCATTGGGATCGAGGTCTCGAAAATGAACTTGCAAATCGTGAAGGCCAATTTCATCAAGGCCGCGCGTGTCCATAAGCATGTCTTTGGTCTCAGAATTACTGACGCTGTAAAAGCGAACGTTTAATGAACCAAGACGGTCAATCGGATCCTTTTCACAAGATTCGAGGTAGGCCAGCGGGTACGCGATCTGCTGGGAGTGCTGAAACACGATCGCGTTGGGTTGAGTAATTTCGACGAATGCCTGGAGGACGCCGTGAAATAACCGAATTCGTTCAGCCGGTGCTAAACCGTCGGCCAGCATCTCGGTAATCAACAGCGACCACTTACTGGACTCGATACGCGCTGCGGCATCATTGCAAGCCCACGACTGCTGAACGGTTGCAGCGTATTGTGCTGGATCCGTTTTCTTGTCGCTGGAAAGAATCGCGGTTTGAGGGGCAACGGAAACTCCTTCGAGTTGCCTACTGTGGTTTTTGTGGATCAGCAAAAACGTGCCGCTGCTTGAATCAGGAGTCAGAGTCTCGATTCCTGACACCAGCAATTCTTCGGCTCGAGCGGCAAGCGAATCAGGATCGTACGACGGTGGTGTGGTGTAGTGAAGTTCCGCCATCTGCATTGACATAGGCATTTTTCCTTTGGTGCTATTGAATTGAGACTGACAAACGCATCTTAACAAAAACGCTTGGCGCCATGCACAGGGTGGGTTCCAGTGGAAATCAGCCAGCGTCGAACGGGCGAACCACTGGGTTTGACTTTAAAATCAGTTTTAAAAATGCTCGTTAAAATGTCCGGATTCTTTTGAAATTTTCTAATTGGGACCTATACTCTTAGGTACGTCCGTCAAAATTTAACAATCACCCTAACTGGAACTTGCTCCCTACATCGCGGTTCCAATTCACGCTATGTACCCACACAAGAAAAGATCCCAAGCGTTCACGTTAGTCGAGTTGCTGGTCGTTATTGCGATCATCGGCATATTGGTTGCGATGGTTTTGCCGGCCGTTCAGACGGTCCGGGAATCAGCGCGACAGACTCAGTGTTTAAATCGTCTACGTCAAATTGGTTTGGCGACGATGATGTTCAACGATACCCATCAAGCGTTTCCGCCGGCGAGACTTTATCCGAAGAAATACGCCAGCGCGCCACTGGATGCTGGTCTTGACCAACCCAGTTGGTTGGTCCGCATCCTCCCTTACTTGGAGCAGCAATCATTCTTCGCCCAGTTTGACCTATCGGAGTCGTACAGCGACCAGCCTGAGGAAGCAGTTAAACAAGCACTCACGGCATTCGTTTGTCCGTCTCGACGTTCAATAGACAACGCCTTGGCACCAGACTCGACTCAACAAGTTCTTGTTCGGGCTCCGTGCGGTTGCGGTGGCTGGGTCGAAGTTGACGTCGTCGGCGGAGCTACCGGAGACTACGCAGGTAATCATGGAGACCTTTCTCCAGGATCAATCGGGGCTGAAACAGACTATTACTATGGCGGCAACGGCACCGGCGTGATCATCTCGTCGCAGGCCAAACGAAGCGGCGACTCCCAACTGACATGGGTCGACCGAGTCGGTTTCAGAAATATCACAGACGGGTCAAGCAACACCGCGTTGGCGGGTGAACTTCATGTTTCGCCGGAAAATCTCAACTCGGTTCCCTTCAATGGCCCCATCTATAACGGTGAAGACTTGGCCGCGTTCACACGTGTTGGCGGACCAGGGGTTCGAATTTTATCTGGCGACGAAGAGGGTAACTCAGTTCTTGGATTTGGTAGCTGGCACTCTGGAGTATGCAATTTCGTATACGCCGACGGAAGCACCAAAGCGGTCGATAACAACATCGACACCGTGACGCTTGGCCAAATCTGTCACCGTAGCGATGGCGAAGTGCAAAACGCTCGGTAATCATTTTGCCCTTCGCTGACAAAAGCCTTTTGCTCCCCAAAGTTCTTTCCATGAAAACCAAAGCCGCTAACCGATCCCTGCGATCTGGTCGTCTCATTTTTGGATTAGCAGCGTTGCTGATATTGCCGCTGATGTTGGGTTGTAGTTCCGACCAATTGCCAACACATCCCGTAATTGGCACGATTCAATTTTCGGACGGTACTCATCCGATGTTTGGTGACATTGAGTTTTACAACTCCCAGCACAAGATAAATGCCCGAGGTAAAATCGAGCGCGACGGATCGTTTACTGTTGGAACTTATACAGACAACGACGGAGCAGTCGAAGGAAAACACCAGATCATTGCGTTGCAAGTTTCAGGCGACTATTTGACGGAGAAGCTGAGCGATTCCATCAAGCACGATCACGGCGACCTAATAAATTCCTCCTATTTCGACTATCGAACTTCTGGTTTAGAGTGCGAAATCGTACAAGGTGACAATCAGGTCAATCTGACCGTTCGGAAGAATCCTCGACAAACTAACGAAGGAATGCCGAAAAGATGAACTCTCGGCCTTGACCCTTCGTAGCAATCAAAGAATACTTTGTTTTCGCAGGTCGGTCCGTTTAGACCATTAATATTGGTTTTGACTCATCAAATGTTGCACAAGCAATTAAAAATTTGCTTCTTCGTAGGTTACTTGGGTTTATTGTTAAACCTCGGGCCGTCGTTGCATCATGCCCCTATCTTTGGCTTGCACGACCATAGCCATAGCGCCGAAAGTGTCGGCCACACCTGTCATTCTTGTTGCGGCCACTCGCACACGCACACTCGACCCCAGCAAGACTCCAACGACGATTCTGTCGCGCACCTTAGCGGCGATCACGATTGTTCGTTTTGTAAGTTCTTCGATCAGTATCATGTGATTGTTGAACGAGTCCAAACGCTCGAGACATCAGAATTAGCTGAAATTCGCGCGGTCATTAGACCTGCCGATTCCTTTGCCGTCTGTTTTGTTCCTCAGGCACGCGGCCCGCCCGTCTTGGCGTGAGAACCGAAAATGCGCTTTTGAACTTGGGTTTACTCGAGTCAGTGAGTGCGCGTATCGGATCTCCATCTCGATTGCAACTTTTTGACCGTGCAGCGTCATTCCACTTGTGAGTTCAAGTGGGTCGTTTGCCGCCGATCTATGTTGCTTCATTATGTAATCAAGCCTTGATTTACTTCCGCGCTAAACTTGGACGGACTTTGTTCGACACCGCAGGTTGCGCTGTAGAAATTAATCAGCAGATACAAGTTACCGTCGCGAGCGCTATGTCGCGTTCTGACGGACCGACTCATTCGTTGAACCTTTGGGTCAATAGCGGGTTGTCTGTAATGGCTTTAAATTTGCATCCTTTACTTTGCATCCTTTACTTTGCATTTGATGATGTGTTCCGTCCAATGGCCAATGCCACTGGATGATCAACGCCATTTCAGGAGAAGAGACAATGTCTATCAAACGGACCTCGGAAGGTCGCATGCGCGTCGGTTTCACGCTGGTGGAATTGTTGGTCGTGATTGCCATTATTGGAATCTTGATCAGCATGTTGCTGCCAGCGATTCAATCAGTGCGTCAAGCGGCAAGGCGAACGGTTTGTGCGAATAAGTTTCGCCAGATTGCGCTTTCAGTTCACAACTATGAATCTTCAAGGATGCATTTCCCTGTGAATCAGATTGGGCCCGGCTTAGAGACTCCAGCGGGAGATTTTTCCTCTGGTTATTACAGCTGGATTGTTCCGCTGCTTCCTCATATTGAGCAACAGAACGTTTACAACTTAATGGATCATTCGATCAGCAACGGTGACGGCGATGGTTATAAGATCAGCGCTACTCACCCCAATGCTGAAGCGGCTGCTACGTTAATTGATACGTTGATTTGCCCCTCGGATACGCCTAATTTTGAAAACTCCGTGATTTTGGGAAGTGCCAACCCAGCGCCTTGTAGCATGGCTGCAAACGCGGGATGGCCCCATCGTTCAACTGGAATTGATGGGACCCGAAGCAACGGTATGTTCAACGGCGTGATTCCGTTAGTTCATCCCTCAGATAATATTTCGTGGCATGGTGCCAAACGATTGAGCTTCGGTTCGATCACCGATGGTTCTTCGAACACGGCATTGATATCTGAGCGTCTGATTCAACAAGGAAACAGCGGCGATGAAATTGACAATGGAGATGATAGGACGCGTTCCTTGCATATTCTCGACAGAACAGAACCGCTGAGCGCGATTGTCGATCAAATGAGTAGCTCGCATGCACATGTGTTCGAGTCAGCTCATATTGGCCGATCGTGGTCCAGTGGTTCACCGTTGGTAGCACCAATCTATATGCATGTTTCACAACCTAATTCACGCATGGGGCATTACGACTCCAGCATTGAACAGGGTGATTTTGTTTTTACTGCCAGTAGTCAGCATCCAGGTGGCGTTAACGTCGCTCTGGCCGATGGCTCTGTGCATTTCGTTTCTGACGACGTTTCCCCGATCGTTTGGTGGGCCGTTGGTGGCCGCAATGATGGACGCGTTGAAACACTTGATTAATTTTAAAATACACTTGCAACAAAAACGTTGCAGAAAGACCTATATAATTATGAGACGGTTTACTATTTTTTCAGCAGTGATGATCGCTGCATGCCTTAGCCAATCAGCTTTGGCGCAACACTCTGATGTCGAATTTGGATTTGACAACCCTGCCAATCCGACCGCAATCATTCTCGAAAACGACGACGTATCGAGCGAAGGCATTCAATTTTGGGAAGCCGATTTCGGCGTGTTGGATCCAGCTATTCCGGGAGACTTCGGCACCGATGACCCGGGATTCGCAACAGCAATTGGCGAAGGTCTGCAGCTAAATCCTGGCGACAACGTCTTCGTTCGCCCGCTCAACGCAGCAACACATCCAAGCTCAAGTCTTGGCGTGGGTTATGTCAACTATTACAATCCGACAACTCAACTGCTGGAGGCCGCCAATCGTATTGCTGTGACCGATGAATCATTGGGAACGGTAGATCTTGTTCTCGATGGAGCAACGGCAACCGGTGATCCACTCCAGTTTGTTGGTACCTTTGATGGCGTAAGCGATTTGGACGAGCACGTCATTTTTGACTTACTGGATGACGCAACAGCCCCCGATGGAGCGTATGGACTTCTGTTAGAAATTGAAGTGCAACAGGCAAATGGATCGCCTGCGATTGTTTCTGATCCGCTGTGGGTCGTCTTCAATCACAATTTGTCAGAAGAAGTGTTCGAAGGTCCCGCTTTGGCCGCATTTGGAATTGATGAAGGTGCAGCAATTCCAGAACCATCCTCACTTGCATTTCTTTTTGGCGGAGCGACCTGCATGGTCCTTCGACGACGACGGTAGACGCTAAGTCTTAGGGAAAAGAGAATTGCGAAATGCAGTCGATTATGTCGGCTGCATTTTTTTTGTACTGGCGATTGAACAAGGTGCACAAGGCCGCATGTTGGTTGATTCTTCGCAAGCGTTTGCATCGTTTTGATCAATTCTGTCTGATGGCAGTGCCAAATTTTTAAATTACCCTCTTTTGGATTGTCGATGCTTCGTTTTGTCTTTGCCGTTCTTGCGTTTCTCAGTGGCGCTATCGCTCTAACGCACGAACTACTTTGGACGCGGCGACTGATTGATTTACTGGGAGCGACCGAATCTGTTACCGGAAGAGTCCTTGGATTGTTCTTTCTGGGGCTCGCGTTGGGTGGATGGCTGGCGGCGCGGTGGGCCAATTCAGATCACAATGCAGCGATCCGGTTGGGCATCGCTGAATTTCTGATCGCGATTCTGTCGTTGCCGGCGATGTTTCTACCGCTGTGGGCGGATGGATTGATCTCAGCGTTGGGGACCGAAGGGCTATGCTCGTGGCAGGGTGGACTGCTGAAGCTAGTTCTTTCGGCGGCGGTTGTTATGCCTCCGTCAATCGCGATGGGGACGACCATGCCGCTGTTCATGCGCGTGATGACCCAGATGGGCGATACCGTAGAGGGCGCAGGAATTTGGCTCTATTCACTGAACATGATTGGCGCGGTGGTTGGGCTCTGGTTTGTGTCCACTTTTCTATTAAGCTCCGCTGGCGTCCGCGGGTCAATGATTGTCGCCGCGATAGGCAACATCATAATCGCCCTGTCCGCCTGGGGGATGTCGCGACAGTTGAGCAGCGCACAAACCCAAGAGACTGAAAATACGGAGCTGAAGCTATCAGAGTCTGCCGTCACCCAACAGCCGTCACCGTTTGTTGGTCACAAAGGGATTTACCTGATGGCGTGCGCGTCAGGTTTAATGGTGTTGGCCACTGAGATATTAGTCCTCCGTTTGCTTGCTTTGGTGGCGCCTTCGTCTTTGCAATCAACCAGTGCGCTATTGGCCAGCGTCATTCTATTCCTTGCATTGGGTTCGATGATGGTGGCGGCGTTAAATCGGTTGGGGATCTCCCATCAGACTCAGTTACTGATCGGAGCGACCGGAGCGGCCGTATTCTGCGCCCTGTGCCCTTTGATTCTTTACCAAACAACCAATCAATTGGTTTCAATACGCTATCTGGTGGGACTTAGTGGACGCACCATGGGATCTCTCTCCCAGTACTGGCTCACGTTGTTTGCAATCGTCGCTTGGTCTTCGGGAGCAACGATGTTTTTCAGTGGATTCGTATTTCCTTCTATCATATCGCTTCACTCCCAATCCGATCCCCAAGGCCAATCCGTTGGAATCTTGTTGGCTGTCAACGGGTTGGGAGGATTGATTGGAACCGAAGTCGCCAATGGTTTGATGATTTTCCAAGCAGGAATCTATCAAGGGTTCGCGATCCTGGCGGTTGCGATCGGATTGGTAACCATCGTCGTTTGCTGGTTTACCAATCGAAAGACGTGGGCTCTAAGCTTAATGGTTGTCGCGATCTCCATGGGTCTTTTTGCGACACCAAGGTATCAAGACCTGCGATATCTGAGTCCCCATGCCAAGAACAACTATCGGGTCAAAGAAACACGTTTCGGTCGCGACGGTGTGTTGCTGGTCGTGGACGATTCAGCCAAATCGCGCAGCATCCTGATGAACAATCAATATATTCTTGGCAGTTCGGGATCTGCCCTAGAAGAACGCAGACAACTTTTGCTACCGTGGCTTTTGCATCCCCAATCCAAAGAAGTCTGTTGCTTGGGGTTCGCGACAGGAATATCGGCCAGCGGACTTGAGACATTGCAGTCTCCTCCAAACGTTACTTCGATCGAACTATCGGAAATGGTGGTCGACACGGCGCGCGAATATTTCAGCGCTGAGAACCAGTCCTTTTTCAACCGCGTTGGAAACCAAGTCATATTGGAAGATGGCCGGACGTTCATGGCCAGTGCTGAGAACGAGTACGACCTCATTGTTGCCGACCTTTTTCGCCCTCATGGGGCAGGGGAGGGTAGGTTATTTTCCATCGAACACTTCCGAAACGTTAAACGGGCGTTGCGACCGGGCGGCCTTTTCTGTCAATGGTTGCCTGCGCATCAATTAAATCAAAATCAATTTGCAATCGTCGCTGCGACCTTCGCAAAGGTATTCCCCAACACTCTGGTCATCAATGGAAGCCTACGCACCCGAACTCCCACGATCGGACTTTGCGGTTGGCAAGACGACAAGAATTGGGAGACTGTGGAATTGGTCGAAAAAGTCAAGGCGATCCGAAGTGAAAAGGGGATCTCCGACGCGCTGGCACTGAATGCTCAGATCTTAGTCGTCGGCCTCCTCAAACAACAATCGTTCGGATCCGCGCCAATCAATACGCTTGATAATGCGTTGCTAGAAATTGACGCTGGAAGTTTCTGGGTGCTCAAAGACTTACGGCCCAAACGTCCGGCGGATATGCTAGACAACGGATTCCTCTCGGGTGCAAACTGGAAACGATTTGTGCTTCAGCTTTTTGAAGATACCGAACCTATTCTGGATGAACTGCACAGAAAGCAATTCATTCAGAGCTTGAAGTAAAGGGTCTTCCGAGACTTTAGTGGCTCAGCATTTTACGTAGGGCCGGTTCCCACCGGCCTTTTTGGGTAAAGGTGAGGCACGGCCGGTAGGAACCGGCCCTACGATCTATCGCAACGTTTGTGCTGCTTGCTTGAGCATCACGCAAAAATGTCGTCGATCGTCTCTTCTTTGCGCCCTAATGGGTCTCGTCGCGCGTGGTCTCGATCTTCTTCTAAGACATGGGCAGGAGTCGCGAGCGTCGTCACAGAGAATTCACGACAGGCTGATAACAAAGCGTAGCCCGTGGTCAGGAATGCGGTCAGGGCCACTGTCCAATATCCCACCCACTCCATGGAATTCCTTCCCGAGTTCTGGCTCCACCCGGCCATTATTTCAGTTCGACCAAGCGCCGCGTACCAATTGGAATACACTAGCAATCCCGAGTCAAAATACCGGCCTCGATAGTCAAATGCCTCGATAACCGCGACAAAAACAGTTGGCAGAAACATGACGATCCCAAGTCCCAGGAAACCTATCCAGATTGGAGCATGAGGCGAACACCCTCTAATAAACTGGTTGAAAATATAGCAACAGCTTAGGAACATTGAAAAATAGAAACTGGACAAAACCAGCGCTTCCAAATTGAGTGTGCCGTTGGGCGTCGATAACAGCAAGACTATCACCACCGCTATTCCAAATATCCCATTGGTCCACGCAAAAAGAAATCCGCGCCCGGGCCCCGGTATCAACAGTCCGCCAAACGCCCTCCCTAAAACCGTACGCGGCATCGAACGCCGAACGCGATTGGAGAGCCGATGCGAGGTCATCGTCATCAGACTGCCCATCAAAAGCCAGTAGTGCAAATGGATTAGCATAAATAACAGCATGTCCGTTCGGCCGGCACCCACGCCGGTAATTCCGATCATGAAAGCAATGAAAAGCGTTTGTTGCACCAGCATCGCGATCCTCAAATAGGATGCGCGGTTTTCTGAATCGAATGTAATTTGAGCGGTCGCTGCAACCAGCAACAACAATGCTGTCGAGAGAACTCCACACGCCCAACTTGAAATCCAAAAATATGCCTCCGCGGGGAAACCACCAAACTCTTGAGCCAAACCATACGCCATGAAGCACCACGACCAAGCGAAAGCCAACAGCACCAGCACAAACACCAACTGCATCCCCGCACTGATAATGCGCGTGTTGCTGATACTACCCATCGCGAGCCCCAAACAGCACAACGACGCACTGAGTCCAAACGCGCATACCAGCGATAAAATGATCTGGAATACATCGACTCCGCGCAGCAAAAACGTAAACGTAACGCAAGGCGCCAGTACTGACATGTAGATCAAAATCTGAAGAAAGGAGCTGCAAAGTTTCCCGACAACAATTTCAGATGGTTTCATTGTCGTTATAGATATCAGTTGCAACGTGCCATCTCCATGTTCTGCCGACAAAGATTGAAACGTGCTAATGGGTACGATGATCATCAAAGGCAAACCCAAAGCGACCAGATACCCCATCAATAACGATTGCCCCAAATCGCCACTGGCCCTGTCGGAAAGGCCTACGAACGTAACGATCAGAGTAATAATGATCGTTGCGAAAAACGTCCAAACAAAATGCCTGCTCTTGGTCGCTTGGCGAGTCTCTTTGACGAGAATCGAGCTGAAACGATCGCTGGCTGTATCTAAAAACGGATCCAAACGCCCATCTTTCTCGACGGCAATCCTCAAGTCCACATCTTCAGCAACGGACGTGTCGCCTCCTAAGGAGCCGGCGGAGAAAATCGAAATCTCATCGACTTCGTTTTCAATTTTTTCAGCCGATGAGGCCGTATCTTTTTCTTGGTTTGTCATTGCACACGTCCTTGGGTAACGTGCAAGAAAGCTTCTTCCAGCGACCGCTGTTTCGTCTGAAAACTGGAAACACGAATTCCCGCGTGAACCAATTCCGCCAACAGATCGGCCTGTTCTGCGACGTCGTCAGAAATCGGAATCGTTACTGAGCGATCTGTGACCTTAATGGGTTCGATGTTGTGACTGGTCGCTAAGAAGTCAACGCACTGCTGGACGTCTTGGACGACAGAAATCTTCACGGTACTCCGCCGCGCAACCTCCGACTGTCCCGAACTATCGGTTTGCCCTTGTAAGATTTCTTCGACGGTGCCCACGGCCAATAACTGGCCATGCTCGATGATACCGACCCGGTGACAGACTTCGGCTAATTCGGAAAGGATGTGGCTGCTGATCAACAGCGTTTTTCCCATTTCTGCAAGCGCGACGATCATGTCTCTGAGTTCAATGCGGGCTCTGGGGTCTAATCCCGCTGCCGGTTCATCCAGAATCATCACGCTGGGGTTGTGAATCAAAGTTCGGCTTAAGCACAAACGCTGCTTCATCCCTTTGGACAAACCCTTCATTGGCTTCTGCGCGATTCGATCCAACTGAGTAAAAGCCATCACCTCTCGGAGGCACTTGCGACGGTCAGCGCCTTTGATCCCATAGCTGCGGGCGAAGAAATCCAAATACTCTTCACAGGTTACATTCGAATAAGAACCAAACTGATCGGGCATAAAACCCAACCGACGCCTGACGCGATCGGGATCGTCCACCACTGACAACCCGTCAACAAACGCATCACCGCGGGAAGGCTGATCGAGCGTTGCCAGAATCCGCATACTGGTCGTCTTGCCGGCTCCATTGGGTCCGATGAAACCAAACACCTCTCCCGGATAAACCTTGAACGAAAGTTGGTCCACAGCTCGGGTTTCACCAAACAAGCGCGACATACTTCGAAATTCGATGGACGGCGTAGCACTACCATTTACCATGAACGATCACACTCCCATCAATTTCTCTGGCACCAGTAACAACAGACGGGACGTCCTTTATCGAATTGAGGATCGCGATATAGTGGCCATCTTCAAGGAGATCCTGGATTCCCCTTGCCGAACGAAATTTCTCAATTTGCTTCACACCGACGTCCCATTGTCCTTGGGTTTGGGCCGAGCCTCGGTTGTAATAATATCTGCTCCTTGGATTGTACCGGTAGTCCTGCGTATTGGTCGGCAAGAATCCTGCCAACACTTTTCTCACGTCTTCAGATTGAACAAATTCATCATCCACCAAAGGCACTGTTACCTTTGTTTCCGAAGGAGCAAGATCGGTGACAAAGTAGAGCTCTCCATCTAGCTTCACAGCCAACAATTTTACGTGATCATGGAACTTATTGGTCAGGCTGAGTGAATTAGACGATTCTGAATCGTCTGGCTTCTTGATTTCAATGCCCGAAGTTATTTTCATGGGGGCAGCAACAAAAACCTGGTGCACATTACGTGCTGATGCATTTCCGCCTGTTAGTCGGTATCCATCGTCCGACCAGTAGTAAACGGCAGGTGTCCCGTCACCTTCATTCTCTAACGTTGCGAACTGGTTATCATCAAACTG
>CALDEW010000041.1 GCA_937942355.1 uncultured Pirellulaceae bacterium
GTGCATTCCTTCTGGGCGCGGTGGCTGCAGACCGTGCGTGACGATCAGACGGAAGAAGGCAAGATTCCTCACACCGTTCCCGCGACGAATTTCGGCGTCGGCAGTCCCGGCTGGGCTGACGTTATTGTGACCGCCCCATGGGACATTTACGTGCGGACCGGGGACATTCGAATTCTAGAAGACAACTATGACGCGATGAAGAAATGGGTCGCCGTTTACGAGCGCGAGTCCGAGAACTTGATCCCCACGACAAAGGGTTTTGGCGATTGGTTGCAGCCGTACACAAAGTCCGACAACAAAGGTGATACGGCACAGGACTTGATCGCGACTGCTTACTTCGGACGAGACGCCCGCATCATCAAGTGGACAGCCGCCGCACTGGGGAATTCGGAAGACGAAAAACGGTATAAGAAACTGCATGCTGACATCCGCAACGCATTTTCGAAGCGGTACTTCTCTGGTGAAGCTGCGGCGGAGGGAGCCGATACTCAAACGGCCTGCCTGATGGGACTGTCCTACGACCTGATCGAACCAGAAATGAAGGAGAGGGCGATAAAGCGTTTAATGAATAAGTTCGAGGAGGCCGACCGGCATCTGCGAACGGGCTTCCTTGGCACGCCATTAATTGCCCCAATGTTTGACGAACTGGGCCACGGTGATGTCTGTTTCGAATTGCTTCTGAAAGAGAGTTACCCCTCATGGTTTTATTCGATCGACCAAGGCGCGACGACAATGTGGGAACGTTGGAACAGCTACAGTCATGCTGACGGTTTTGGAAACGCCAACATGAATTCATTCAATCACTACGCTTACGGAGCCATCGGGCAATTCATGTACGAGCGCGTCGCCGGCCTTTCGCCCGATGCAAACAATCCAGGATACAAACACTTTTTCATTCGGCCATTGATCGGCGGTCCGTTGGAATCGGCTTCCGCGGAACTTGAGACGCCTTACGGGAAGGCGAAAAGTGCTTGGGCGAAATCGGGCGATAGCGTGTCGATTGATGCGATCGTTCCACCGAATACGACGGCCAGTTGTGTGTTGCCGACGCACACCGCAGCTGGTGTGCAAGTCAACGGAAAGGCGCTAAATGAAAGCGGCTTTGAAATTGAAAAGGATGAAGGAGGGCAATTAACGATTATGATAGGCCCTGGCAGCCACAAATTTCAGTTTTAGACAGCAGCCGATTAAGTCAGAGATTTGAAAACCCGTTTCCAAGTAAAACCGGCACCACAAACGACTAAAGGAGCTACCATGCCCACAACACGAAGAAGCTTTTTGAAAAAATCAGTCGCTACAACCGCAGCGCTGACGACCGTCCCTTACATCTTCACCAGCCCGGCGTCGGCATGCACACTTTATGACGGCGATCTGACGGTTGCTGCGATTGGAGTTGGCGGAAGTCGCGGGCGATACAACCGCGGCGGCAATATTTCTCGACAGGCCGCCAAGTTCGGGAAGATGATTGCGGTTTGCGATGTGGATGAACTTCACAACGCCGAGTTTAACGCGGATGAAATGTTCGGTGGAAAGCTCAAGGAGTACGTCGACTATCGAAAATTGATCGACACGGAGAAACCAGACATCGTCGTGATCGGCACCAACGATCACTGGCACGTTCCGATCGCAACGTACGCGCTGAAGGCCGGTTGCGATGTTTATTGCGAAAAACCTTTGACGCTGACGATTGATGAAGGCAAGCAAATCTGCAAGGTCGTCAAAGAAACGGGTAAGGTATTCCAAGTCGGCACGCAGCAACGCACCGAGATGGATCGCAAGTTCCTCAAGGCAATCGCCATGGTTCAAGGCGGCTACATCGGAGAGAACGTATCGGCACACATCGCCATTGGTGCTGCTCCGGGAGAAGGCCCATTCGAAAACACGCCGACTCCGGAAAAACTGCACTGGGATTTTTGGCTTGGCCCAGCCCGTTCTGCGGATTACTCGCTTGAGCGGAGAAAGTTCTTTCGCTGGTACATGGAATACTCCGGCGGCAAGATGACTGACTGGGGTGCTCATCATATCGACATCGCGCAGTGGGCGATTGGAATGGAACAAACTGGCCCCAACAGCATCAGCGGCACCGGGAAGTTCGGCAACGTCGTTCCAGAAAACTTTGATTGGGTTGGCTTCTTCGAAGGTAAAGAAACGCTTGAAAACGGCTACAACGCGGCGACCAAGTTCAGCGTCGATTTGAAATTCGCCAACGGCTCGGTGCTCAACGTGAACGACGAATACGTTTCCGAGGACGGTAAGACAAAGTTTCCCAACGGCATCCTGTTCAAAGGGAGCACCGGAAGGTTCTTCGTCAACCGCGGGAAACTTACGGGCAAGCCGGTCGAAAACTTGACCGAGGCGGACAATAAAAAGCTCGAAGAAGCGATGGCGAAGCTTTACAAGAACAAACCAATCACCAGCCACATGCAAAATTTCTTTGAGTGCGTCAAAGATCGTAGCGAACCGATTTCGGATGTTTACACGCACCACCGAACGATGACCAGCTGCCACATGTGCAACATTGCTTTGATGGTTGGCGATGATCTCAAATGGGATCCTAAGCAAGAGGTTTTCATTGGCAACGAAACAGCGAACAAGCTGATGGTTCGTCCCAGTCGCAGCAAATTTCTGGCAGCGGTGTAGGCGTTTGTAGTACCGGCTTGAGCCGGAATTTCCCGCCTCAAGCCGCCTGAAGGCGGTACTACGAACTTCAAACTTATTTTCCATGACGAGTATTCGATGAACAAACTGACACGTGTTTTTGTTGGCTGCACCCTTGCGGCTTTGGGGATTTTCACAGGCAATGTCAATGCTGACGAAAATCCCATGAACATTCTTGTTCTCTACGCGGACGACTGGCGGAACGACACACTCGGTGTTGCCGGCAACCCGATCGTCAAAACACCGGTGCTTGATGACCTTGCAAAAAACGGTGTTCGATTTACTCAAAACTGCGTCACCACATCAATCTGCGGCATCAGCCGAGCGTCCCTGTTTACAGGGCAATGGATGTCGCGGCATGGCAATCGTTCTTTTAAACCGTGGCAAACACCTTGGGAGCAAACCTATCCCGGGATCCTGCGCGACAACGGCTACTACGTCGGGCATGTCGGGAAATGGCACAACGGAAAGCTGCCAAAAGACAAATTTGATTTCAGCACGTCATACTACGGAAAGCACTGGTATGAGAATGCTGATGGATCTAAGACGCATGTCACGCAAAAGAACGAGAACGACGCATTGAAGTTTTTGAAGTCTCGTCCGGACGACAAACCATTCTGTCTGACCGTGGCTTTCTTTGCGACGCATGCTGAGGACCCTAATCCTTTGCAGTTTTTGCCTCAACCGGAAAGCATGGACCTGTACAAGGACGTTGAGATACCTGTTCCCTCCAATGCAACGCAAGAATCGTTTGATCGCCTACCGGATTTTGTCGGTAACGAAAAGAACGAAGGCCGCAATCGTTGGCACTGGCGTTTCGACACTCCTGAGAAATTCCAAACGATGATGAAGAATTATTATCGCTTGGCAACGGAGGTCGATTCCACCTGCGGTGTGATTTTGGAGGAGCTAAAAAAACAGGGACTGGCTGAAAACACGTTGGTGATTTTCACGACTGACAACGGTTATTACCATGCCGAACACGGACTGGCGGACAAGTGGTATCCGCATCAAGAAAGCATTCGCGTGCCTTTGATCATCAACGATCCGCGAATGAATGACGACATGCGTGGTAAGACCAATGATGACTTTACCCTGAACGTGGATCTTGCCCCGACGATTTTGTCTGCTGTAGGGATGGAAGCTCCTCAAGCAATGCAGGGGCGCGATGTGAGTCCGTTATATCTTGCCGATGAGAAACCTGATTGGCGCGACGAGTTCTTTTACGAGCACCCCATGCTTAAAAGGACCGACTTCATCCCCGCTTCGGAGGCGTTGGTTCGCAAAGACTGGAAGTATTTTTACTGGCCCGAGTTCGACCGCGAGCAGCTTTTCAATCTAAAAGATGATCCGCATGAAGAGAACGATCTGGCCGCCAATCCAGAGGCTGCGGAACAACTAAAAATGATGCGGAAACGGTTTGCGGAGCTTAAGGCCAAAGTCAAATAACGGCGACAGAATTGACCCACGACATAGATTAACTGGGCATTCTTTGGCAATAACAATGGATTTGCTGTCGCAATTTGACAAGTGAAACACCCATGACAGCTCGCAGCAATCCGATACTATTAAGTAGAGACTTCGGTGCAAGTCAATTACATGCTTTATTAAATTTGATTTTGGAGATAGTCATGAGCGGAGTTACCAAAAAGGTGATGAGCGAAGGTACCTATGGAGAGGGCAAAAGGGGATTCACATTAGTTGAACTTCTCGTCGTAATCGCTATCATCGGAATTCTGATTGGAATGTTACTTCCGGCAGTACAGCAGGTTCGCGAAGCAGCTCGGCGGACCCAATGCTTGAACAACATGAGGCAAATTGGCTTGGCCTCGTTGAACTATGAATCGGCGAGAATGGAATTGCCAAATGCGGGTCTGAGCGAACTCGCAAGAAACCCAGGCAACTGCCTCAACGGCCCCAATGGCGAGCCGAACATTAAGACAGCCCACGACATTGAAAACCTTGGCTGGGCTTATCAAATCCTTCCGCAGCTTGAGGCTGGTAACTTATTCAGTCTTCGTCCGGGTCTCGGGATTTCGCCTGAGGTGTTGGAAAAGGAGATGCCATTCTACATCTGCCCAAGTCGAGGGTCTCGCCTGGTAATTGGCAGTTCCGCCGACGTGACGTTTTACAGCGATTACTGTGGATTATTCAGTGGCCATAATTTGGCCAGCGATGCATCTTCTGATTCGGTGGATCTCACCTTCACGCCGACATTAGGTAGTAATGCGAATGTTGTTCGTGTGCAAGCAGGAGATGCAGCTACACTTCGAGATAACTACTGGGTTGGGCTGATTAATCTCGGGGGAGTTCCGGACGGCGATTCGGTAATCAAGTTCGGAGGAGTCGGGGTGCTCGTTCCTGATGGATCATCCAATACGATGATGTATGCGGAAAAGCATATCCCCGCCGACCTGTATGGTGACCCGACACACGTGACGGACTCTGATGCGAGAGGAATCTACTAAGGTAGTTACGCGACCATGCGTTCAAACCTTGGCGGTCCCTATTCCGACAGCGTCACCTCAAGCAGTCCGGGCTATAAGAAGTTCGCCCAAGCTCAGAGTATCGGAGGCCCTCACCCGGGCAACTTCAACTCTGTCTTTGGTGACGGTTCGGTTCATGCGATCAGTATGGATGTTAATGTGCTCAACGTTTACAAGCTAATCCATCGACAAGACGGCATGGTAGTCAGCCATGACGAATTTTAAGAACTTGGCGGTAAGGCTGCGTGCTGAACAAGCACGCAGTTTCTACCAGTCAGGATTTTCATTTAAGACGGGGGCTCTCACGTGACGCAGAAGAAGTTTTCACATTTGAATCTAATCTTGTTGTTAGTCCCCGTTGCATGTTTGTTTGGTTGTGACAACAAGTTTGAGCGGGATACGGAGTTTGTCAGGAGTGCAAACGATACCAACATCAAAAAAGTCGCTTCGGTCTACAGCCTTTACTCGTCTCGTCATCGTCATACCGGTCCAAATTCGAAAGAGGAATTGATCAGCTTCCTTAAGACCAATGAAAAGATCAAAAAGAACCTTGATCGCATGAGCCTTGAGTTGGACAAAATTGAAGAGATCTTCGTCAGTGAAAACGACGGCGAAGAGTTCAAAATCCGTTGGGGAGTTTTCATAAATCCAGACAGCTTGCGTGCTAAGGAGCCGTTCGTTTTTGAAAAGGTTGGCAAAGACGGCGTCCGACTGGTCATGCTCTCCAACAGGAAGATTTTGGAGGTTGCCGATGATGCAAAGTATCGGAAACTCCTCAAGGGCACTGTTACGAAGAACGATGCAAAAACGGACGAAGAGCTTGAAATGGAAAACGAAGAGGCTGTGGGAGATGGTTAACTTTTAGGGTTATTGTAGAGCAGGGGTTTAACCTGAACTATCAGTAGCCAACAAAATCGTTAGAGCTGCCCACTGTTTGCTGCTGGTTGTCGCAAAACGACAGCTGTAGTTTGGCGGTAGTTGATGATCGTTCGAATAAGCTGTGATTAAGTGGAAACGGCTAGCAATTAGATTGGTTTCCGATTTCCACGTGTGATAGAGACAGTCTTGTCGATGTCGCAAGCCGACCAATTTAAAGTTAAAGGGGCCAAATGAGCGATTCGCACAGCGATACCTCTATCGAAATAGCGTACGAGCTTGCTGCTGAACGGTATGCTGCAGTCGGGGTCAATGTTGCCAGTATCTTAGCGAAGCTGAAAACCATCCCAATTTCGGTTCACTGCTGGCAGGGAGACGACGTTGGTGGTTTTGAGCACAACGCGGAGGAACTTGGCGGTGGAATTGCCGTCACCGGCAATTATCCAGGCAAAGCTCGTAATGTTGACGAACTTCGCAGAGATGTTGAGCAAGCGTTTTCGTTGATGCCAGG
The DNA here is from genome assembly GCA_937942355.1 of uncultured Pirellulaceae bacterium. Taxonomy (GTDB): domain Bacteria; phylum Planctomycetota; class Planctomycetia; order Pirellulales; family Pirellulaceae; genus Mariniblastus. Next base: position 6,532 of record CALDEW010000041.1, read on the forward strand.
CCGCCACAGGTTGAACCTGCACGCAATCTATGGCGAGTTCCTGACTCCCACCGATCGCAACGAAGTTGGCCCCGAGCATTTCCAAGGTTGGATTGATTGGGCGAAAGAGCAAGAAGTAGGATTGGATTTTAATCCTTCGTTCTTTTCGCATGACAATGCCGCCGATGGGTTTACGCTTTCACATGCCGACGCTGGCATCCGAAATTTTTGGGTCGAACATGGAATCCGTTCCCGCGAAATTGGAGAGGCGTTTGGAGCTGCTTTGAACAATCCTTGTGTCACCAATTTCTGGGTGCCGGATGGTTTCAAGGACACTCCAGCAGATCGAAAAGCGCCACGTGAACGTCTGGCTTCCTCATTGGACAAGATTTTCGCAAAAGAAATCAACCCCGAACACAATCTGGATTCGGTCGAATGTAAACTTTTCGGTATCGGATCCGAAAGTTGCGTGATTGGTTCGCATGAGTTTTATCTTGGCTATGCGATGTCCCGAAAGACGCTTCTGTGCCTTGACGCAGGGCATTTCCATCCCACGGAAGTCATCTCCGATAAAATCTCAAGCGTTCTGATGTACCTTCCTGAGATCCTGCTGCACGTCAGTCGCGGAGTTCGTTGGGACAGTGATCATGTTATCACTTACTCTGACGAACTTCAGGCAATCTCCCAAGAAATTGTTCGCAACGATTACCTCAATCGCGTGCACATCGGACTGGACTTCTTTGACGCCAGCATCAACCGAGTCGCGGCTTGGGTGATTGGAACGCGGAATATGATCAAAGCGCTGATGACGGCGATGCTCGAGCCAACCGATCAGTTGAAGCAGTTTGAACTCGAAGGCGATTTCACCAGCCGATTGGCGTTGATGGAAGAACTGAAGTTCATGCCCTTTAGCGCCGTTTGGGACTACTATTGCCTTTCCAGCGGCGTTCCGATTGGCACCGATTGGTTAAAGGACGTCAAAAAATACGAAAGCCATGAACAACTTCATCGCAACCGAAAAGTTGAAAACGTCTTCGCCACAATGCCCCAGGGCATGACACCGAAGATCGTTCGGGAATAATAGTGTCATATGATCGGCAGGTTGTAATGAAACATGGACGCTTTGCTAACTTGGTTTAATCGAAACTATGACAGACAAAACATCTGAATCCGGCGGAGAGTTCGAAAGAGAACCCGTCCCTGATACTGCATTGCTGGGGCAGGGAAAATTCTGGGGCATGTATGCTGGCGAGCATGCCGCCGGTACCGAATTTATGATCGGCCCGCTTTTTTTAGCCGCTGGGGCAAGTCTGCAAGACTTGGTTCTTGGGTTGTTGCTGGGCAATATTCTGGCGGTGCTAACGTGGCGATTTTTGGTGGCGCCGATCGCGATCGCCAAACGGATGACGCTTTACTACCAGTTGGAGCGCATCGCCGGCGGTGCTTTGGTCAAACTTTACAACTTCATCAATGGAGTGCTGTTCTGTTTCCTCGCCGGAGCCATGATCACCGTGTCGGCTAGTGCGGTCGGTATTCCTTTTGGAATCAATTACGCCGTTCCCGAGGCCACGTTTGGGCTCGGAGCGCCTTCCTTTACGGGGCTTGTCGTGCTGGTCGGTATCGTGATTGCGATCGTTGCTGCGGCTGGATATTCAACGGTTGCGCGCTTTGCCAACATCGCGGCACCGTGGATGATCGGCATCTTTGCGGCTTGTGGGATTGTTTCGCTGACGCAAATGGGGGCAACCGATTGGCCGACGATTTCCGAAGGCAAGTGGTGGAGTGACGCGATCGCGTTTGTTCAAGCCAAAGAAGGCGAACAACAATTTGGATTCTGGCAAATCGTGGTATTCGCGTGGCTTTGTAACGGGGCGGTGCATTTTGGAATGGCTGATCTTTCAATCTTCCGTTTTGCAAAAAGCGCCAACGCTGGCTGGGCCCCTGC
>CALDEW010000042.1 GCA_937942355.1 uncultured Pirellulaceae bacterium
AAGCAGATTCCCACCAACAAACGCCTGACCGTCTACGTACGCTTCGAAACGTCAGATGATCGCATCATGGAAACGACCTCCGACATCTTCATCGACCCGCCCAGCCAACTTTCGCTCGTTCAAAAAGGCGACGACTTTGACTCTAATTTCATTAAACGGGAAGAGAACGACGTTCAAGGTTGGTACAAGTCTCAAACCGTCCGAGGCCGCAACGAGACTGAACGCTCTGACCGCAACGACAGCTGGGGTCGCTCAGAGTCTTCTTCCAACAAACGCCTGAGCCAACGTGAGGCAGCGCGGGCCATCAACCAGCCCCAGTGGCGTCCGTCACGATAAGCCCCACTGGTGAGTCTGACTGGGATGAACGCCAAGTTCCGGCGCCAGTTCGCTGGCAGGAACTCCGTCCTTTCAAAGACGCCGGACGGCACTCGCTTTTTGGGTTGAACCAAGCGTTATTCTGGTTCGGGACACTGAAATCCCCTTGGATAATACGAATATAGTAACTCAACTCCAAGAAATCCCAATTCCTTCAGAAGCAAGGCACAAGACAACCGCGGACTTCGAAATTCCCCTCTGATTGTAAGTTTTTTGTTTTGCAATTTCAATTTGCCACGCTTATCCTAAACGTTCGGTGTCGAAGAAAATGCAGACAAAATTTCGAGACATTTTTCTGCCACGCAATTCTTATTACCAACGAGAAAGTTTCATCTCATGACAAAGAATGTCTATGCTCAAGTGATCTGTTCCGTATTATTTGTTGCTTCGCTTGCGACGAGTGCTGGCGCCCAAAGCACGGTGTTCGTCTACGATTGGTCTACGGCCAATGCTTCCACTGCTGGGACGATACTGGATAATACGTTGGGTGTCACCGGTATCGAGAACGATGGTTGGGAGCGCGTGGCAGACTTTATTTCTGCAACTCCGCAGCGCGGACAAGACGATATTGTACGCAGCGTTGGACAGCCGGATGCTTTTTTCAGCGGCAACTTTTTCACGACCACTCTGCCGGGTCCACAAAGCCTTGCCTTTTTTGATGACCGCTATCTCCGTAAGAATGATTCGGCTTTCAGCTTTTCCATACCTGCCAACGCAACCGAGGTTGATCTGTCATTTGTGCTACAGGCAAATGCCAATTTGGGTACAGCTCGTTTTGGGCTAGAGGGAATCCAAGTTCTCAACTTCGGCGTCTTCCAAGGCGAAGGGCAATGGGGGGTTCGTTCCATCGATCAGGTAACAATAGCAACGAACGTCACAGGAGCCGCTCTACTTGATCAAACGACACGTACTTACAAAGCAAACCTAACGCTCGACTTAACTGCTCCCGGCCCACTCAAGACGGTAGACCTTGTTGTCGATAATTTAACCGATGGCGGTTCCGAAGTCATTTTCACTGACCTACCGTTTAACTTGGGTGCAAACGCTGACCCTTCGCTTTGGGATGAGTTATCGTTGCGGGCAGGAGCCACTTCGATAGACAACCTCACGGTGGCTTTCTCTGTACCCGAACCAAGTGCAGGCTTGTTGATGATGCTGTGCGGTGTTTTGTCACTGACTCGACGTTCAAGGCATTAGATCGTGGAATTAGATCGTTATATGGCTTGCTCCCCAAAAAGCAGGAATGTGCCAATCGTGTTCGTGTTTGGCTTGCACAGGCAGACAGGCCTTGGGTCGAGTTCCTGAGATTTCTGCCCGCATGAAGTTAAGCAGTCCGTCATCGGCTCAGAGATCGCATTCATATTCAGGAAATGGTTTCGGTGGGACTTATTGGCAATACGTGGCCCGCACGACTTTCGCCAGAACTTCGAGTCCGACTTGCTAGGCTGGACCGGCAGAAAAGACACTCCGCACTCTAAACCATCGTTCCTCGGTCAACCGCAGGTAAACTACAGTCAGCCGCCTTGTTTCCTGCCATGTTTCTTGATGTTCGCCTTGAAGTATTTCGGTGATATAATGAAGCCGGGAAACAAAAATGGTTGAAATCAAATATTCAGGCGATGAACTTTGGGCAAGGATCGAACGCGCTGTGGAAAAAGTGAAGGAGCGATTACGACGAGTTACCAAAGCGCTCAACGAAGCCGAAGTGCCCTACGCCGTTATTGGCGGTAATGCAGTTCAACATTGGGTTGCTCAGGTCGACGAATCTGTCGTTCGCAACACTCGTGACGTTGACATCATTCTCAATGAAAGCGATCTGGATCGAGCGATTGCTGCTTTAGAGCAAGTCGGTTTCATCTACCGGCGAGCGAAGAGCGTTTCCATGTTCCTCGATGGGCCAGATGCGAAAGCACGAGATGCTGTTCATGTCGTCTTCGCTGGAAAAAAGGTACGGCAGGAGTATCCTGAACCGGTTCCTGAGATTGATAACTACGAACTGATCGAAGATGCAAGAACGCTTCCACTGGAAGCTTTAGTTCGCATGAAGTTAACCAGTCACCGGCTCAAAGATCGGGTTCATATTCAAGACATGTGATTTCGGTGGGACTCATTGACGGCACGTGGCCCGCACGTCTTTCGCCAGAACTTGCAGTACGGTTGCAAGCGTTGCTTGATGATCCCGATGGCTAAGCAGTAAATTCTCGTTGCGACAATTGAGCCCACAATCACGACCGAAGCGTCGTCGGTAACAGCCCTGCCGGGTTGCCGTTACAATATCGCAGCACTGGCGGTTTCTAGCTAAACACCAAGCGATTGACGCCCGCTGGCGAAAGTATTCTGATATTACGACAATGCTTCATAGGAAACCCTGTGTTCGTCGCGGTGCATGAATATACTGTGACAGAAAATGGGGGATTCCTCATCAAATCCTCCCGGGGCCAACTGCCTCCGGAACGTTTCCCAAGACA
>CALDEW010000043.1 GCA_937942355.1 uncultured Pirellulaceae bacterium
TCTTGACTGGTGCAAGAACCAGCTTCCTCTCACCACCCTCGACGGGAGAAAAACAAACCGCGTGCACACGTACAACTCAAGGTTTAAAGTTTCCACGGGCTACGAGGCCATTTATAAATAGGCCAATCAAACATGGACTCCGTTCTCCAGAATCAAACCGTAATGCGGCGAGTCCCACTGCTGTCCAGTATGGCGCCGAGCCGCTAGGAGGATTGGTGGCGGCGTGGATTCAATTACGAAAATACAGCAGGTAACTTGCCCGTACTATCGGCGAAAGAATCGGTGGTCGCTCCCACGGCGTTGAGCATGCTGACCAGGAGGTTGGACATTGGCGTTTCTTTTTCGTCGAAAACGGTGTAGCTGCCGTGATTGACACCTAAGTTCGATCCGCCAGCCAAAACCAATGGGTAGTTCCGCGCGTTGTGGGTTGAGCTACAAGCGCTTCCGTAAAGCACCACCGTGTTCTCCAGCAACGAACCGTGTTCGTCGCGCGTGTCTTTTAGTCGCTGGATGAAGTATGCACATTGGCTGGTCAACCAAGCGTCGTAACTGCCCCACTCTTCCCAATGCCCTTCGGATTTATCGTGGGAAATGCCGTGGTGGCCCTTTTTGATACCTAAGGCCAGTCTGGGAAAGTTCTCGCCGAATCCCATGCCGTCTTCCCGCGCCATCATGTAACTGATCACACGGGTCATGTCGGTCTGAAACGCCAAAACCATCAAATCAAGCGTTGCTCGTACGTACGCCTGAGGATCGACCATCGCGTCGACATTGAAATTCAAATTGTCGGCGTCAAACTCTTTTAGCGGGATATCCAACCAAGTCTCATTGCGAATCACCTGTTCTTCAACTTTGTTAAGCGCTGAGAGATATTCGTCAATCTTGTGGTTGTCCTTTTTACCGATCAAACGCTTCATGCGTTTACTATCTTCAAGCACGAGGTCAACGATTTTGCGTTTGGAGGCCAAGCTGCGTTTTCGCGCCGCAGTTGTGGATTGACCGGTCGGAGAGAAGTATCGTTCGAAGATCTCCCGCTGCCGATGTTCCGAAGGCATGGGTTTGCCGTTTCTGTCGAACGACAATGTCGACACCCGCGACTTGTATCCGATGCCCCCATCGGTGGAGAGCGAAAGCGAAGGGAAACGCGTGTCTTTTCCAATTTTGCTGGCGGCTATCTGGTCGGCGGATATGCTGTTGAGATACTTGCTGCCGCGCACATCGCCGCCGGTCAGCCAAGTATCGCCTGCGGCATGGCCAAGCACGCTGCGGCTGTTAGGGTGACTGAGGCCGCCAAGGATTGAGATATCTTTTCTGTAAGGTGCCAAGGACTTCAGCGAATCGGTCAGCTGATAATTTTCGCCCGTTTCGCGCGGAAACCAATTCCATTTTTCGTGATATTCGCTTTCCTTTGGCGGTAGTCCGACGCCGTTGGGAAAATACAAAAAGCACATCCGCTTAGGAGTGCCTTGAGGCGTCTGCGCAGATGCGGTTGATGGCAGCATGCATTCCAAAAACGGCAGCGCACAGGTGACGCCAAGTCCACGCAGGAAACTACGGCGGTCGAAATGCCAAGATCTTTTACTCATGGTCACGTTCTACTTTTGCGGGACTTGGGGTTTATTTGAAAAGGACGGACTGAGTACGATAGCACGAAAGACGCTACGAAAACCGCCTCCACTTTCCTCAACATGCCGAACAATCGATTTCACTTCGGCCTCATCGGAATACTTGATGTCGCGGCCCAAACTGTAAGCCATCAGATGCTCAACCAGCGATCTGCAGAATTCCTCAGACCGCTCTTCAAGTATATATCGTTTTATTTCAGCGACACCCTTAATTTTTCTTCCGTCAGGAAGTGTAGATGTCGCGTCAATGAGTTTTCCTTTGGCTTTTGTTTGAAACCGTCCGACTGCGTCAAAGTTCTGAAACACGACACCATAGGGGTCGATCTTTTTGTGGCAGCTAATGCAGGATGGTTTACTCCGATGGAGCTCCAGTTGTTCCTTCAGCGTCAACCGTTCGAATCCGGGCGTTTCGGGGTCCAGGTCCGGCACATTGGGAGGCGCTGGCGGAGGAGGATCACCGAGGATCTTCTCCTTTAACCAGACAGCTCGTTTGATTGGATGCGCCTGTTGCCCATCGGAGTGACCGGATAAAAATGCACCGTGAAGTAACAGGCCTCCGCGATGCTGATTCTCTGTCAGCTTAACGGGACGGAATTCATTGCCCTCGACTCCCTCGATTCCGTAAAATTCGGCAAGGTTTTGATTAAGCATCGCAAAATCGGAATCAATCAGGTTACTGATCGGAAGATCGTTAAACAAAACATGGTGTAAGAACTGCCAAGTCTCCTCGGTCATGTCAGACTTAACAAATCGAGTGAAGTCGTCGTATTGGTTCGTGTCGATCTGCATGCTTTCGTGTCGATCCACCCTCAGCCACTGTCCGCCAAAGGCACGGATCATTCTCCAGACTTTTGGGTCCTCGATCATACGGTCTGTTTGAGCGGCCAGTTCATCTTTCAACTTCCCGGCGCGGGCCAAATTCAGCAGCGCCGAGTCCGGTGGAGAATTCCACAAAAAGTACGCCAGTTTGGAAGCCAGTAAAAATTGATCCAGCTGTTTGGGAGATTCGTTCTTGGGGCCCGTTTCTTGCAATTCTGCGGTTGCTTCGGGTTCAATCATGTAAAGAAAGTTTGGCGAACACAGAACCGCGACCAGCACTTCTTTCACACTGTCTTCGTAGACATCAAAATCACCCCGTATCGATTTCCAAAATTCGAAATAACGATTGAGTTCACGCGGCCTAGCGGGGCGGCGAAATGCTCTGGTGATAAATCGCTGGAGAACCTTCCGAGTGTAACGATCTTGGTCAGCCTCAGTGGGTGGCGTCTCGCCAGGGAAAATCTTCTTGTGGCTTTCGGGTGGCCAAACAGGATTCCACGGCAGTTCGATTTCGATCGAATTGACGACAATGGGCGGTCCAGAGTCATCCACACCTTTAACTAGGTAGTTGTTCCAGATTCCAAAAATTGAAATGTTGGACAACGATTCACGTGTGTTGGCTTCGAACACCGGAAGCGGTAGATTCTCAAGTCGACCAATAAACTCAAGCGACTGCAGTTGCTCGTTTTCAGCATCAACCGATTGAGTTCCCCCAAACGATCGGTAATCCATCCCATCATCGGTGCGCGTTCCAGCAAAGGCAGCAATGGAGGGTGTTTTATCTGCGAACTTCCCTTCATTCTTTGCAGACCCGTCTCGTATCTGTTTCGCAATCTTGGAGTCTTCATCCAGCGGAGTGATTCTAACTTCTTTGAATCCCGTGAAGAAAGGGCCACCAATTACCAATCGATGCCTGCCCCTTTTCAAACTAGCAATCGTGACGGGCGTGGTGATGCTTGGTTCGTCTTTTTGAGTTTTGGGCAGTTGAAGTCGCTCTTCCACTTTTAGTTTTTTGTCAATATGGAGCCCGAAAGAAGGCATCATATCTGCTTCCACATACGGATGATCAAAGTCGATCTGATAAAGTCCATCAGCGGGCAGAACGAATGAAAATTTGGCGGATGAATCTTCTGCAACATCGGTTGGTATCAACCACGTGTCTTCCAGAAGTTCCATGCCTTTTGACTTCCGGCATTCGCTGGCCAAGAGTCGGATCGTTGATTCCGTTGGCGCGGCAGCAACAGGCTCGCGCAAGGAAATCAAACGATCCTTGAGATCATCTACGCCCCACGACTTACTTTTTTTAGCCCTGACTTCCATTTTGAAATCGCCGCTACGAGGGAAATCGTTTTGGACCAGCACTTTAAGATTAGGCGAAGGGCCCTGCCAAGATTTTGGAGCCACTTCACGATGAGGAATCGCTGAGAACATTAGCATTCCATCTTCAACCATCTTAAAACGATCCGTTGCCGAACCCCGCATTCCGATCGCAATATTGTTTTCGAATTTGCGCAACCTTTTTTCTTCTGCTTCGTCAACGCCCTTTCGGCGGTTGCCATCAGAGTCCAGCAGTTCGACCCGAAAGTCATTCGAACTAACCTTGACCGACTGGAAGCCTCCGATTTCTTTTCCTGACGGTGCTGATCTTTTGGCATCAATATCGGCTCCGAAGCTAATTCGAAACCGGTATGAGTCAGGCTTAGGACCCGTTGCGATGGCTTTATTGAGCGCAGATCGGGCCACCTTTTCGTAGTAGTCGAAATGAAGTGATGTTATCTGCAGCACTTCAGCGTTGTTGGAGAACCCCATTTCTGATTTACCGTCTTCTGGAAGCACATCTCCAAAATCAACGCTCATGCCTAGTAAATTCTGCAACGAATGGGTGTACTGAGCACGAGTCAGTTTCCTCAAAACGGGTTCCTCGGAGACCTGGGAAAGGGATGCCGTTTCGATTATTTTGTTCAGTGCGCTGACGATAATTTCACGATGTTCGTCAGTAATTTGAAGCTCCTCCTCAGGAGGCATGTCGCCCGAATTGATGACGTCACGCACTGACACCCAAGACTCAACGCTGACTTCGGGGCCTTCGATTGTGAGCGCGTCGAGGCTGACATCGCCGTTATCTTCACCCTCGCCGTGGCATTGATAACAGTAAGTCTCCAACAGCGGCCGCAGTTTCGTTTCAACGCCGTCGGGGTGAATATCCGATTTGGCAGATGGGGTTTGTGCCAGAACCGAGGGCGCAACCGTCAGCAATAAGAGCAAAGCGACCAAAGAATAGATGGGGTTTTTCATGCTTAGATTGTATTCAAAAAACAATTTCACATTAAGTGACTGGGTGATCGCCAAAGCAACCTCACCGATTGTGCGGAAAGGCTTTTAACCTAAAAATAGGGCGGTAGTATTGGAAAGTTGATTATTTTCTCTGAATCTGTTGGAAAATATCAGTTTTCGACTGGGATTGGACCGTAGAGCAAGAGCGAAAAAACCGATATTTGGGATTTAAGACTTGAAAATGAGATCTAAAAGTTTTGTCATTTCAAGCGATTTTGGATTTGTTTTGGGGAGTTGAAGCGTCGAGGAACTGCCCGCTATTATCTCAACACTGGATGTGCGAATTTGATCTACAATAATAGCACTTTATTTCTGCTGTGAGACTCAGCCAATGGCAATATTGACATCCTCGGATAAGTCCGTCGCGCGGCAGCGGATTGAGCTGGATGAACATCGGATTACGATCGGGCGTCATCCTCAGTGCGAGGTCCAAATTGATGAAGGCGCCGTCAGTCGCAAACACGCCGCGATTTCGTTCAGAGAAAATGCTTACTTTCTGGAAGATCTCTCCAGCCGCAACGGAACATTTCTCAACGAAGAGAAGATCAGTTCGAGAACTCGTTTGTTCGACGGCGCAAAGATTAAGATTTGCGATGTTTCTTTCGTATTTCAAGCGAAGGAATTAAAAAGCTATGCTTCTTCACCGGCAACCGAAGAACGTAGCAGGGAATCTTTGGGACTGCCGTCGTTTACCCTGCATGATGAACTGGCGACTCACATCAGTTCACAGATTGAAGCTTCTTCGCACCATCCAGGTAAAGACAGTCACGTCAGCGCCGACGACAAACTGCGGACGCTGATTAAGGTCGCTCAGACGCTCAGCGAATCACTTGAACGCGATGAAGTCTTAAGCAAGATTTTGGACATTTTGTTCGAGTTGTTTACAGAGGCCGATCGGGGGTTCATTATCCTCAAGCTGGCTGAAGGAGACCTGCGGCCGTTGGCGTTTAAGGCACGTCGACCGCAAGATGACGAAAACGTGCGCGTCAGTCGTACGATCGTCAACCAGGTGATGGAAACTCAGTGTCCGGTGGTCAGTAGCGACGCTTCAAAAGACGACCGCTTCGATCTTAGCAAGAGCGTTGTCGATTTTCGTATTCGGTCCATCATGTGCGCCCCTTTGGTCAACAATAAAAATGAATCCATTGGCGTGATTCAGTTGGATACGATTCGGTCGGCGATTGCATTCAAAGAGAGTGATCTCGAGACGCTTGCGACGATTGCGTTGCAAGGCTCATTGGCGATTCAAAAGTCTGACCTCTTTGAAGAAGCTCGTAGATCGCGTGAGATGAAAAGCGATTTGGAGCTCGCACATGAGCTGCAACTGCGTTTTCTTCCGCAGCGACCGCCTCAAGTCGATCACTACGATTTTGCATCTTACTACCGAGCGATGCAGCAGGTTGGTGGCGACTATTTTGACTACATCGAATTGGATGATGATCACATTGCCATCATCATGGCTGATGTTGTCGGCCATGGAATTGCGGCGGCGATGTTGATGGCGAAGGTCTCCGCGGAGTCCCGTTTCGCGCTGGCGACGACAAGATCCGCTGCCGACGCAATCAATAAACTCAATGACAAACTTACCGACCTGAAATTGGATCGGTTTGTTACGCTGGTTTTGTGTCTGCTCAATACTAAAAAGAATACCATCGAAACCGTCAATGCCGGACATATGCCTCCCATTATTCGAAGGGCTGATGGCGGGGCGCTGGAAGAGCTTAGCGTCGACCATTCGGGCCTACCCGTTGGAATCATGGCCGGATACGAATATCAGTCCACAACGATCGAACTTAACAGCGGTGATCTGATTGTGCTGTACACTGACGGCATCAATGAAGCCATGAATTCCGCAGGAGAACAGTTCACGACCGAGGCGATTATCAAGGAAGTTGAGACCAGCCAAGCCAAAACGCCAGAGGCGGTCAACCAAGTCATACGCAATGCGGTGGCTCAGCACATGGGGACCGAGAAAGCGATTGACGACATGTGTTTGGTTACGGTGGGACGCAGCGATTGAAGAGTTAGCAAAAGCTGTTGAAGAAGTAGTTTAAGCTGGTTGAAGAGGCTGCTTCTGGTGGCAGTTCAGGACTCGTTGCCTCGTCCACTACCGTTTATCTTGGCAGAGATTTTAATAGCTCATAAACAGTCTTCATCTCGCCGGCGCTGTTTTCTAATCCGGCATGAGGGTAGCGGTCGTCGTCGGAATCCAGCCATTGGCTCCAGATCAATCCATGCACCGCAGGCCGAGCCACCAGCATTGGCAGGATGGTGCGCAGGTATTCGATACGCTGTCGATCATTCTCGTGATCGAAAACGTTCACATGTTTCTCATCGCACGACTCGCCGCTGGCGGGAGTTGATTCACCATCATTGGTTGACCAAGTAGGCGCTCGCAGGATAACCACCAGCGGCATTCCCAATTGAGTCCACACGTCCAACATATCGATCCATTGAAGTGGATCGCGCATGACACTGCCACCGGGCCAGTAGCCCAAGTTGACTTCCACACCTAGAAACGAGATCTGGGAACCTTGTCGTAATAGCGAATCCGCAATCTGCAGCGGATGAGAACCACCGACCGCTGATGCTAATCGTTCCGCCCAAGGGAAATCGAAACTCACCAAGGTTGGCACTTCGTGATTCGCTTCTTCTACGACCTGCAGAAGCTGCGTCGTGATTTCAAGTTGTTGAGGGTAACTGAGGTGGCGGTGGCCCATCCCGTTAAGGCCGCTGACCGCATGAATCAAAGAAACCGATGGCGACAACTGATTTAAGTGCTCACGTGTCTTAGATAAAATGTGATTGCGCCGGATTTGGAAGTCCTCCATTTGCTCCAGCTCTGCGCTGAGCCCATGGGAGCTGGTGTCCAAGAAAGGACCATCGATAACCCGTTTGGTCAGTGGTTTTTTTGAGGTGCCGTCCAGCATTTCTGGTTTGACCCGAATTAAATCGAATCCGCTTACGTCCAAACCCACTTCGATCGGCTGGGCATCGCTGACGGTGTTAGCCAGCCAAAAAGCATGCATGTCGGCGTTGTCTTGGCGGAACTTAGTGATTTTTGTACCGAATTGTTGAGCCAATTCGAAAATCGTGTCCATCGTCGCTTCAACAGACTGTGTCGAGATTTTATCCTGCTCTTGATCATCGTCGCTGGTAATGGCCTGGCTGAGCAAGGTCGTTGCCTTGGCGACTCCGTCGTGAATCGAGGGCGCGATTTCGAGCCCGCCTTCTTGCCAAATCGACAATTGGTTTCGCAACCTATTTAGCGTCCCGCGCGCTAACTCAAGCAGCAGCGAATAAGATTGTGCGCGTTCGGGCAGCGTACCGGTCGCGATGAGCAGTTCGCCGTACTTTGGAAATGTATAGGGCACAAACGTTTTGCCCGATTCGTTCCGATTGCGTGAAACGAATAATATCGAATCCTTGATCAGTATCTTACAGGGCCAAGGAATTCCATCTAAACCTACGGTGTGGATGGCGGCAGATTGCCGGCGATCGAGCGACCAGTGGTGGGGTAGTCGAAACTTAAACTCACCCATGTAGGCTCAATCAGGCTTGGAAGAAAAATATTTAGGAGGGCTGTCTTTTCAAGAGGCAGACGGGAGATATATAGGGTCAGTATTTTTTCCGGGTTGTCAATACTCCTTATCCGTTGCTCATATTCTCAAACGCGCTTTCTCATCGTCTCTTGGCCTACCGTTTTCGCCTTCAATTGTTATATTTCCAGCAGAAAGACACGAACTCAACCACTTGATAAGGGCAGCGACGTGGCGACATTGGTAAGACAGGGTAAAGTGCGAGACGTCTACGATATTGGCGACGCCTATTTGATGGTGGCCAGCGATCGTATCAGTGCCTTCGATTGGGTGATCCCGACTTTGATCCCTGACAAAGGCCGTGTGCTGACGCAAATCAGCAAATTCTGGTTTGAGCATTTCGATGTTCCCAACCATTTGATTTCTACCGACCTAAGTTCGGTAGATCTCCCCGAGGGCCTCGATGCGGACAACCTTGAGGGGCGCACGATGGTTGTACGGAAATGCGAAGTTGTTCCAATCGAGTGCGTCGTGCGCGGTTACTTGGTAGGGTCGGGCTGGAAGGACTATCAGAATACGGGGGCAGTGTGTGGCATCGATCTCGAACCGGGGCTGAAGAATTGTGCCAAATTTCCGAATCCACTCTTCACGCCCGCGACCAAAGAGGAGTCAGGTCATGATGAGAACATTTCGTTCGATCGAATGGTCGAAGTGGTGGGCGCAGACGTCGCCAATGAGTTGAAAGAGAAAAGTATCAATGTCTACCAGAACGCTCGAGACTATGCGGCCACCAAAGGGATCATTTTAGCCGATACGAAATTCGAGTGGGGGATGCATGATGGTCAACTGATTCTGATCGACGAAGTGCTAACGCCCGACAGTTCTCGTTTCTGGCCGGCCGATCAATACGTCGAAGGCCAAGACCAACCGTCTTTCGACAAACAATTCGTGCGGGAGCATCTGCACGCGACGACTTGGGATAAGAATAGCAAACCGCCGGAACTGCCTGAGGAAGTGATTCACAAGACGCGTTCGAAATATATCGAAGCCTACGAACGATTAACGGGTTCGACGTTTGCTTGGAAGTAGAGGCAAACGGCAGAGATTCGTACGCCTTTGCGGATAACGACCAAAAAAAATTCCAAAGCGGTACAGGTCCACCGCACTCCAAATTTTCGCATGGCGATTTGGAGTGCCGTACTCCCGTACCGATTTGGAATATTTATTTACAGACGCTGCCGCTATTTTACTGCTTCGATTTCTACGGAGCCAGATTCCACTTCCTTGATCTCTTGCTCTATCTCATCAGAAATTTTTAATTCCTCTTCTGACGCTTTGTCAATAGCGGCGGATGCTTCAGCCTCCTCTTCCTCTTTAGAAGCTTCTTCTTTCTTGGGCACGTCAATGGCTTTTGTATCCACGTCATCGGTGGCTTCGTCTAATTCTTCTTTGTTTTCGGCCGCTTCTTCTTTTTGATCCGTCTTTACCTCCGCACCCGGATAAGCCTTTTCGATGGCGGCTTTGAGCATGCGGACGCGGATTAGGTTGCCATGGTTTTGCTCAGAATCTTCGAACTTGTACTGCTCGATCGCTCGATCGTACTCCTTGCGCGATTCGTAAGAACGCCCAAGCAAATAGGTGACGCCGGATTTCCACCGCTGCACATCATCTTTCTTCGCGATCGTTTCTAACCAGTTCGCTGAAGTGCCGGGACTGCCGTTATCAAAAAGGCATTGCGACAGGAAATACCCAACGTCGCGGCGGACAAGACGCATCTGGCGCTGTGTCGATTTGAGTCGCGCATCGAATTCAGCAGGATCTTTGATGTCAGCCAACCCAGCAATGCCCATCATGATCTTGTCCGTGCCCAAATTATCGATTTGATCTTCGGTGTAATTCAAAAACTGAAAGCTCTCGACTGCGTTTCGAGACAAATCTTCCTCCAATGCCTCGAAATCGCCTTGGAAAAATCGGACGCGGCAGGTGCGATAGGGGTGAAAGTTGTCGACGTAAGCTTCTTCTACGAAGTACCAGCGCAGACGATCTTTCAGCTGATCATCGCTGACCGCCATCGGAATCGCTTTACGCACAGCTTCGCGAAAGCGGTGTGTATCAAACCCAATGTCCCATAGCTTATTCTCCACACCATCAATGGTTGGTAATTTTTCCAACTGTCTCGAAGGGAAAGCTCCCAACGCCAGCCGGTATTCACCCACCAAAGAATTTTCCAATCCGATCATACGCTGGGAAAGCGATTCTGGGACGACGTAGACCTGCGCCGACAATGAAGAGCTTAAGTCCTTCTCGGTGACCCAATACCTCGTATTCTCGGCCAGCGATTCCTCCAACGTGAGGTTGAGCGCGGTTAGTAATTCTGGTTTCTCCTTCAACTGCCCCAGTGTCGCGATTTGACCAGGCGTTGAGTTGGGGATGGGCAAACCAAGCTTCGTATCAAACAGGTAGTACTGTGTTCCAACGACGACCCCAACGGCCCAGGGTTTTTCATTTTCACCCGTGGTCAACATCGCCACGTTTAGGCCTGCCTCTCGGGCCAGCATCATGAAAATTTTGGCACGATCAACGTAGTCGCCTCGGCCCAGAATCAACGTTTGCCATGGGTAACGCTGAGTCCCCGTGAATCGGACGCCGGCACCGATAGGATTTTCATCATCAGAGAGCCGTTGTTGTTCGATTTCCTCGTCCGTTGGTTCCAATTCAGGCAGCAAATGGATATTGCGTACGGTCCAATCGAACAACACGAGAGCGTGTGCAAGTTTCTTCGATTGCTGCGTATCGAGAGTTGGATGAAGGTTACCCACCAATGTATCGACGGGCGTCGTGTCGTCTTCTTCTGGTTTGAAATTATTGGCTGCCAAACGATAGTATTCCACTAGGCTCAACAGTTGCCCTTCGACCACGCGCGAAGAGATCTCGGAAATCCAGGAAGCTTCCTGAAGAAAATAGGGATCGGTGTTGATGAATGAAGTTTTTTCGTTGCGTCCAACGACTTCAATGTCTTGGTGCTTTTTAAGTAAAGCGCCGACCACCTCTGAGTCGTCGGTGCTGGCTTCGTCGAGTTCTTGCGAGCTGTAATTTGCCCATCGGTTGAGGCCGATGGAGACCTTCTCTTCAAAGTCCTTTTGTGCGAACTGTCGATCATCGAAAATGAAGTCCATCGTGCGCGAGATATCGTTCGTTTTGGCCGATAGTACATTGGCGTCCAGCGTTTTCAGCATGGGGTCTATTTCGGCACTGCAACCCGCAAACGCAGCCACAACGCCGAGGCCCAAAAAAGCAAAAATTGTGTTTGCTTTGCGGATACTAAACATCTGATAAGTCCTGTTTTTCATGTTCGTTGTTTTTTCTGAGACAGGTCGCGAAACCGACGTCGGATTTTTTAACCTAAGCTATTCTGAAAAACATCTGGTCTTTTGGGCTAACGTCCAATGGGAGTCACTTGACCCGAAACTTGACCCCTGTTTAACGACAAGCCGGCAGGCGAACGTGTTTGGCAGTACAGAACGCAGTCGCCTGCCGGATTGTCGTTAAACAGACAACGGATCATGCTTTAATAGATGTTTTTTTTCATTCTAAATCTAAATTAATCGCCATTGAACTAACACCTAACAACTTCGTCAATTTTTTTCAGCGTCTGAAGCAGTGGCTCAATCTGATCCAGCGGCACCATGTTGGGACCGTCGCTGGGAGATTTTTCGGGTTGAGGATGTGTTTCGATGAAGACCGCGTTGACGCCGGCCGCCACTGCACCCCGGGCTAACGGAGCCACCATCTCACGTTCGCCGCCCGTTTTTCCACCGGCGGCACTTGGCATTTGCACACTGTGCGTTGCGTCAAATACCACCGGAACGCCTAGATCGGCCATTTGACAGAGCGCTCGCATGTCGTTGACCAATCTTCCGTACCCAAAAAACGTGCCGCGCTCGGTCAGCATGATGTTTTGACAACCGGCCGATGATAGTTTGGTTACGACGTGTTTCATGTCCCAGGGAGCCATAAATTGGCCCTTCTTCACATTTACGGCGGATCCAGTTTGAGCAGCGGCGACAAGTAAATCCGTCTGCCGTGCCAAAAAGGCGGGGATCTGCAAAAGGTCCACCACCTCCGCCACCGGAGCGGCTTGAGCGGGCAAATGAATGTCCGTGGTCAACGGTAACCCCGTTTCGGACTTAACTTTCGCCAATATTTCCAGCCCTTTTTGCAGACCTACTCCACGGTACGAATCTAAACTCGTTCGGTTCGCTTTATCGAAGGAAGCTTTGAAAATAAGTGGCAAATTTATTCGCTGACAGATTTTTTTCAGCTCGCCAGCGATCTCCAGCATCAAGCCTTCATCGTCGATGACGCAGGGGCCGGCGATGACAAGCAGCGGATTTCCATCGCCGCAGGTGATTTTGTCGCCAATTTTTACAGGATTATTCAAGTGACTCCATTCGTTTTTTTGGCGTTTGGTTTGTAGTACCGCCTTTAGGCGGAATCGTTAGTTGGTGGTCCCGTCTCACGATCCGCTTTCTGGCTAAAGCCGGTACTACGAACGATTTAGTGGACTAAAACCGTCAAGTAATCGGTAACCGTTTCGATTTCCAGCGGCAGGTGTCCGCCTGGATCACCGTCTAATTGGAACGGGACCGAAGCGTTGGGATCATCGCATGTGACCCTCATTTTACGAAATTTTCGAAACTCTGTCGTGCACCACTGCCGGTGTTTTTTCAAAAGAACCGTCGCCAGGTAAAAGATGCCTCGCAGTGTACCTCCCTGGCGGAAGCTGCACATGTTCAACTGCCCGTCACAAGGGTCCGCTTCGGGAACGATCGGTAAATTCATGGCGTAGCGCGAGACGTTGAACAGGAACAGCCAGCTGCCGGAGAGCGTTTCCTGTCCGTCTTCGATGGTGATCTTTAGTTTTGGATAACGATAGCGCCGGATCGTACTCAAGATGGGGCGGAGGTAGGAAAGGTGGCTGATGTGGCCCTTGCGTTTACTGTGGAGTTTTTCCACAACGCAGGCATCAAAACCGCAGCTCGCCATGACCAAAAATAGTTTCCCATTGGCGCGTCCGGCGTCCAACTTCTTTTCACGACCGTGCTTCAGCAGGCTGACTAAGCCATTGGGATCGGCGGTGAGTCCTAAATACTTGGCCAGCAGATTCTCGGTACCCAAGGGAAAAATCGCCAGCGGGATTCCTTGTTCCAGCGTATTGGCCAGCAGCGATACGGTTCCGTCTCCACCGGCGGCAACAACGGCGCTTAGTTCTCCTGTCTCATTGAGCCGTTTGGACTGAGCGTAGACCTCGTCGATGCTAGAGAGAATCAGTGGCTCAAAACCGGCGTCCGTCAGTTTTTGCTGCACGTCGTCAATCAATTGCGAACGAGACGTAGCGCCCGATTTCGGGTTCACGGAAACGATGACGGCGGGTTTTTCGGGGCGGTTTTCCAAACACATAGGATCGCTGGAAAATTTATGGCGTTGTGAGTTTGAGAAAGGAGATTCTACCCTTCAGTTTTATTCCATCATAACAGGTTAAGGGAAGGGCTAGGTAGCGGGGCCTCCTGACTCGGAGAACAAAGATCGCATTATGTAAGTTGGGGAAACCTTCTGATTAACCATCGTTCGTTTCTGGCACCCGAGGCTTAAAATTTGCACCACTCTTTTAGTTTACTATAGTGGTTGCAGATGTAGCCACTTCCGCAAATCCGGCAGCTAAGCGGTTTGTTGTCGTTCGATTAGAACCGTTGAGTTGGTAACGCTAGATTCACTTCCGTTTACTTAGACTTAGGAGACGATCATGCTGGGCGCAGTGAATACACTAAGAGTCATCAACTCATTTCCATTACGCGCGCTGGTTTTACTGGGATTGCTTTTGTTTGCATCACCGGTTGCGGGCCAAGTTTTTGATTCGGGGCCGTCGGATCCGGCATTGTTTGATTCAGTTATCGACTTGCCACCTGCTCCTGACATTGCCGAACTCTCTGAAGTCGGTGGTGATGGCTTAACCACTCAGCTCAACATTTTTGGCTGCGGTTCGGTAGAATTTGGTTTCGACGCCCTCGCTGGCAGCGAAGTAAATATCAGAGACGGCGATGTAGGCGAACTCTTTGATGCCCATTCTGGGAGCGCGGTGAACATCAGTGGTGGCACTGTTGGAAACCTTTTTCGGGCGCTCTCGGGAAGCGAAGTAAACATTAGCGGCGGCGATGTAGGCGGGCAGTCAACGCACAGCCCGGCAGCTTCGTGAACCTTGCGGGTAGTAATTTTGTGCTCGATGGTGTGTCGTTGGACGGTAGCTTAACCGTTGATGTACCCTTCGTTGTCAACGACCGCGACGTAATACTCACCGGCGTATATACCGATGGGACGGCGTTCAGCTTTACTTTAAATTCCGAGTTTGTTGTTAACCCTTCTGATCTTGTCCCGCCTGCAGACGTTTTTTCGCCTGATGCGACACTGACGGTGACGCTCGTTTCGTCGTCTGTCCTATTGGGAGATTTCAATTCGGATGGTGTCACCAACTTTTTGGACATCCAACCATTTATCGCGCTTTTGGCATCGGGAGAGTTTCACCCCGAAGGGGATCTCAATTTCGATGGTAGCTTTAACTTTCTGGATATCGTCCCATTCATTCTCATCTTGGCGAACTAGCGAAGTCGCACAATCGGTCACATTGGCGGTGAAATCTCCTTCGTTTTTGGCTTCCGCGTGCATGGCATCGTGCGCGGAATCTTTCTTACGTTCAACTGTTCTCGAAAGTGGATTTTCTCAGGTAATCCCACCCCGCGCTAGGAAGGGTTGTTTGGCATTGTTCGTTTCTGCTGCACTGTCGTCGATCTGCATGTAGCTTAATGCAACAATCTGGATCTCCTATCTTTTTGACTGTGATTGGGCTCCGCGCCCAACTGTTGGCAAAACTTGGGTGGGCTTAAAACTCATCCTATGCTCCCACTCTTTGGCACGCGGGGTGCTTAAACTCAAATGCCCGTCGGCATGATGATTTTATCCGCGCTGATCGCCTTGCCCCTGACCATTGCGGCCAGCCAAATGTTTGGCTGCATCGTGCAGGCGGGCTTTATTCGAAAGATCGCGCCGCAGGTCCGGCTCTCAGCCCAACCAAAAACGCCAATGCAACAACTTACGTGTCCAGAACCACGTCGGTTTTGTAGACCATGTCTTGAATTGTGCGGTGATCGCGGTTGAACATTAAGATTGTCACCTGAAGAATCAAGAACAATATCGCAGCGCTCGCAAAAAATGTCCGCATAGTTTCTGCCCATCCAATGCCCTGAGCATCAAACACCATACTGGCGATCAAGAGCCACACGACACCCATGCGTACAAAGCTGCGCGTAAGCATCCTTCGGCCTGGCGGGCGCATGCCGTAACGATTGACCACGCGCAGGTAAAGCAAATTTCTACCGACCGATTGGCGGAAGAAAAATACGGTTGCTGAATACAAGAGAATCGGCAGCAAATTCCCCAACGACACAAAAAATACGATTGCCAGATTCTCTGTATAGTCACGCAACCGAAGCACGCTGAAGAGCAAATACTGGATCGCAGCGGCAACCAACAATACCGAAAGACAATCAAACAACCCTGCCAACAATCGTGGCACGCGTTTGGCTTGGATGGTTGATAACGCTTCGACGGACTTGAAGTCGGCAATGAGTTCATCGTAGGACTGATAGCGCTGGCTTGGATCTTTGTGCAGCATCCGCGCTAACACGCTTTTCCAATTCTCAGGCAAATGCTCCGGCCACGGGGTAGGATAGGCGACCACGTTTTTATAATGGTCCTCTGTCCAGTCTTTTGGTTTGCGTCCGGTAAGTTTGATCGGCAGGGCACCGAAGGTCATCTCGTAGAGCGTCACGCCGAGCGCGTAGATGTCGGACTGGATTGATGTTTCACCGCCACTGATTAATTCAGGGGCGAGATAATTGGGCGTTCCACCGTGAATCGAATCGGCAACTTTTGATTCACGCCGCGCCATCCCAAAATCGGATAGCTTCACCGTGTTGTCGTCTTGTACCAACAGGTTTGAGGGCTTGATGTCACCGTGAATGATGTCCAGTTTCTGCGCAAACATGAGCGCGTTTGCAATTTGGACTCCGTATCTTACGATCTTGGGAAATTCGATCGCATCCGATTTGATTCGTTCACTCAGCGGTTGACCTCGAACCAGTTCCATCGCCAAAAAGGGTTCGTCTTCCTGCTTGCCAACATAAAAAATCGTCACCACGTTGGGATGATTGACTCGCGCTTGAGCGACGGCCTCTTGGAGCAGAAGTTCGACTTCGTGATCAGCGCTTGATTGATTGCTCCAATCAGAACCGCTCTTGAGCACTTTCACCGCAACGAAACGTCTTAGCGAGACGTCGACCGCGCGATAGACATGCCCCATACCGCCGCGACCGATCCGATTGATAATTTTGAAGTGACCAAAATACTGGCCGATCAGAGGATCCACGCCGACGACTTCAAACGAGTCGTCTGCGGCAGCTGCTTTGGTTGGGTTTGAGTCGGCAATAAACTCATTCAGCGACACCGTTGCCGAACTGTCAAAG
Source organism: uncultured Pirellulaceae bacterium (assembly GCA_937942355.1). Lineage (GTDB taxonomy): Bacteria > Planctomycetota > Planctomycetia > Pirellulales > Pirellulaceae > Mariniblastus. The sequence continues at coordinate 16,894 of CALDEW010000043.1, forward strand.
GTCTGTGCATCTACAGAGATCGTTTTATTGCAGACGTCGCAAAATCCACCCAGCCTTTGATGCATTAAGACTTCGTTGCCGCAGTCACAACGAAGCGTTGACTGCGTCAGATCAAAATCCGGATTGGACTGATCGAGACTCATTGGATGACTATTGTGAAAATCAAATTGCCAAAGAAAAGTGCATAACCAAACCCCATTGTAGCCGGAGTGTCGCTGACAGAGACTCTGTTTTTATGCCGGATGGGTATTTGGGACAATTCCAGTTCGAATTATTCCAGCCGATATTGTCACCAATTTTACTTGCCAATGCTTTGTCGCGAATTAAGTCGCCATTTTTCACACGGTTAAAAAATAACCTGAACGTATTCCATTCCGTGTTCCAAGGTCTCGGATATATTGGTCGGCTGAGTTGGTAGACACTTCGTTAAACCGTTTAAAAATATAGCATCGCCTTGAATAGTAAAACAAAACGTGCGCTTACGGCGGTCGCGCGGTGGATGAATATTACTGGCCGAAGCCCGTTCAAATTCCAACGCGAAACATGGAAGGCCTATCTACAGGGCAAACTTGATTTGGTACAGGCTATCCAAGTGTGCGGTCTCAAAGGGAATGCGCGATTGGTTCAACGTGCGGGCCGGTCCGGACATCAACCGAACAAGCCCAGTAAAGTTTTACCTTCCTAACGACGCATGCGTCGGAGTTCGCCAACAGAAGCTCCGTTTGAGGCCGCGATTGATCGTGGATTGTTTTGTTCCGAAATGCATCGCCGATGATATCGGAGCCAGCCTCAACGGAAAGAAGATGACCAAACGCCAGATTGGGAAGATTGCCAAATTGGCCGAACTGATAAGGCAAGGTTATCCGTGCAACGGCAACGAAGTTTGCGGCACTCGCTGACGCCCCACGCCTTTAGCATTCCCTTTGATCGTTGATCAACTGCGAGACCGTTTGACGAGCGAAAAATTGTCTGACAGAATCAAACGTATGCAAGAAGCTCTGGAAGCTGCCGCGGACAGAGATCAGGACTAATTTCTTGTAAGCGTTTCACACTTCCATGCGTCTTAGTTTTGTTAGTGTCTCATTGAAGGAGCGGAACAATTTCTCATCTACCTTTTCAAATTGCTGGACAGTCATTTCTTTTGCTGTCCAATAAGACAATGTTCTGGCCATCGCAACAAGCAATCTTGTTGGCCGATACACACTTTGGCAAAGCCGCTACGTTTCGAAATGAGGGCATCCCTGTCCCTGCCGGTACCACTGATGTGATGCTGCAGAAGATCAGCGATACCATTGAAAAAACACAAGCGCAGTCGGTGTATTTCTTGGGCGACTTCTGCCATTCTTTTTCGCGCTACGAGAAAGATTTTGTTTCCGAGCTGACGAACTGGCGTGAGAAGCATCAGCACATTGACATGACGCTTATTCTTGGCAATCACGATTTGGGCCAACGGACTCTTTTCCATAAGCTGGAATTTACTGTCGTCGAAGAGCCGTTACTGGTTGGCGGGGTCGCGTTGTGTCACTACCCTGAGACTGTTGTGCCGCAGGATACTTATAAACTTGCGGGGCACATTCATCCCTCGGTTAGCCTTGTTGGCGGCGTCGATTCTCTGACAAAGATTCCATGTTTTCATTTCAATGAAACCGTGGGGGTGCTTCCGGCGTTCGGTGAATTCACGGGCACGCATCGGATCAAACCTGAGCCATCGGATCACGTGTTTGCCGTCGCTGACGATCAAGTGTTTTCGTTGGTCGGTGCAGCACAGGCGCAAATCGCCGCGCATTGAATTGTAGAGGGTAGGCCGGACCGAGGCAGCGCTCTCTGCTCCAGACGTTCCGGACACTAGTCAACTGAAATCACGTTTTGGTCCTCCAACCACTATCGATTCGCTGGCGCTGTTCCGGCATTTTGGTAGTGGCTCTGTTTCAGGTGGAGACTCTTCTTCGGTGGCTAGCCGTAACGGCGCCTGTCGGCTTGGTACGGCCTACGTTCACTCCGACTCACCAACAATCTTTTCTTTGTAAACGTCTCGCCACTGCAAGCACTCGGGATTGCCGGTCTCAAAATCGCGGCAAACATTGGGGCGGTACAAATGGTTCTTACACAGGCGAGTTTCCAGATCCAGCCATGTGCAGGGGCCATCAAAGGTGTCCAAAGTGTCTCCGTAATTAGGACGCTGGTATTGGGCGACGTGCGCTAGCCAATCTTTTTTCAGATTCTCCGGTAACTGATGCCAGTGAGACTCGCCGGGGTGGCCCGCCAATAATTCGGCTCGGCGACGTGGCGTAAACGGTTTCCCTGATTCAGCTTCCAATTGATCCACTTCGGCTGCGGACAAGGGATCCTTGGGCGTAATGAACGCTGGGTAGCCCATGTGGAAACAACACACGCCACAGCCCGAGCATTCAACCACCGGCAGCGCCGAATTCGATTTTTCTTTTTCTTTTTTCATCTCAGAAATAGTATACTCGGTCGAAGATCTTTTGTGGGTAGTGCATCGTGGGCGAGGCCACGAGTCCTGCCCCTCCTTTAAACTTTATGTTCTGCTTTTTCGTCGCCGCAAAATGAAACAACGGGCAATCGCAGCGCAGGACTCCTTGCGTCGTCCACTACGAAAAACGGTTTGAAAATTATGCTGAAATTTTTCAATCTACTTGTAATCGTTTGTCTTGGGCAGATCTTTGTTCAATCCTCCAACGCTCAAGTTTTCAATCGACCCATTCCCGCAGTGCCAGCCAGCCAACTCCCACGCTCGTACACGCAGCGCGTGCAAACGTCGCCAGTCGATGCGGCGCTGCTACGTAGTCGACCATCTAAAAAGTACTTTCTGGACGCCGATGATGTGCTGGGGATTTTTATTGAAGGCATCTTAGGCAACATGGACGAAATGCCGCCGGTTCAGTTGCCGGACCCTAACAGCGATCTGCCGCCGAGCATCGGGTATCCGGTTCCGGTTCGTGACGATGGGACGATTTCGTTGCCGCTGATAGAACCGATTTCCGTCCGCGGGCTGACCATCGTTCAAGTCGAAGCGCTGATCAAGTCGCGATACCTCGATCCGGATCGACCAATACTCAAGCGCGAAAATCGAATCATGGTTTCTTTGATGAGGAAACGAACGGTCAGCGTTTATGTGTTGCGTGGCGACGAATCTCAATCGGCATCCTTGAACCGACAACGAAGCGGCATCGTTAATCAACGGTCGGATCAAAGTCGACGTTCGAGTCGCCTGCGGTTGCCTGAGGGCGATAACGATTTGCTCAACGCGCTTTCGCAGACTGGAGGACTACCGGGCGTCAACGCGCGCTCTGAGGTTAAGATTTATCGCGCCAACGGGCCCCAAACGAGTTCCGCTGGCCGTTACCAATCAGGCGGAAACTTCGACCGTAGGTTTTCCGAATTCCCGCGCACGTCAGTTGGTGGTTCTTCCTACGTCGGAAATACTTCCGCCTATAGAGGCTATTCAAACCGATATGCTGGGTCGGCGACCTATTCGACCAATGGCACTAATATCACGACCGTGCCGACGCGGCGACGCGCTGGAGAGAACATTAGGGTAGGTACAACGGACGCTCGGCTTAATGATGGCGATGTCGTTGTGATCGAGCCACGCGATACCGAGGTTTACTACACCGGCGGATTGTTGGGCGGTGGCGAATTCCCGCTTCCACGAGATCGAGGCATTGATGTGCTCGAAGCGATCGCGACGGCCGGGCAATCGGTGGGTGCCTCAGGGCGAAACGGGTTTTCAATCGTGCCGCAACGCACTCCGACGGAGCTGTTGATTCTCAGACCGCGTCCGGGACAAAGTCAATTGGCGATTCGAGTGGACGTGAATCGTGCGTTGGCGGATCCGTCTCAGCGCGTTCAAGTCCGGGCGGGCGACCTATTGATCCTAAGGCATTCGCGCAGAGAGCAAATTCAGAACGCGGGCATCGGCCTGTTTAATGCTTACGGCGTGAGACAGTTTTTTGGAAACTGAATCCGTACTGAATGTGGTGCGGATTGCGAAGTTACGCTACCTCAACACGCCCAAGTAAAAACTGAAGACCCTTTCGTCGTCGGATTCCGCTGATGAAACCGGGAATGCGAAGTCGAACGCCAGTGGAGCCCCAATGCCAGCGGCCGGCATGTGAACGCGAAATCCGAATCCCGGAGCGACACGGAAATTCTCCGAATTGATCTCAACGTCTTGCTCAACCGTTCCAAAATCACAGAACAAGACGCCCTTGACCATATCGTCTGCCGTGACGGGAAACATATAC
>CALDEW010000044.1 GCA_937942355.1 uncultured Pirellulaceae bacterium
AGCTGCTAGGGCACGACGACGCGCAGCACGGCCCGTTGGAATGGGAGGCAAATCTTGACGGTTTGATCGTCAAATTTCCAAAACACAAACCTTGCGATCATGCGTACGTGATAAAAATCGAAGTCGAAGGCGATGGTGCTGGCGAGAAAAGCAAGTAAGCTGCCGATGAATCCGAAACACGGTCACAGGCTGAGCTGGTTTTGATATTTATGCCCCGCCAAGTTTGAGGCCAGAGAAGTCAAATTACACTTGGGGTTTGAACAACTAAAAATCGACAAAACCAAAGCGTTGAAGTGTATTTTCTTCCTGAAGACGTATTTTTGCAAATGCGGAGACCGCTGGTTATCATGCGTTTATGAATACAACTTCCGAAAGCCTGTTGTTTCGTTTACAGCACACCAGTAACAGTCAGCTGGACCAATCGGCGTGGGAAGAGTTTGTCCGGCTGTATACTCCGCTGATCTTCTACTGGGCTCGCAAAACGGGATTGAGCAAGACCGATGCATCGGATTTGGTGCAAGACGTTGTTACCCGCGTGTTTGAGAAACTGCCCGATTTTTGCTACGACGCTTCCAAAAGTTTTCGTGGTTGGCTTTGCACGATCACCCTCAATCGTTACCGCGAGATCAAACGCCGAAAGTCCAGTGGCATGCAGTTCACGACCGACTCGATGCTGGAACAGCTGGCTCCAATCGAAGTGGCCGAGTCCGCTTGGGACGTTGACTACGCTCGGCTTTTGGTCGCTCGCGCAATGGAGCAGATGAAATCCAAGTTCGCTGCGGCGACTTGGGACGCGCTGCGGCGAGTCATGTCGGAAGGAAAAACGGTCGACGAGGCCGCCGCTGAGACGGGTGTCAGCCCTTGGACGATCTATTCCGCGCGATCAAAACTGATGAAGCAACTGCGGAGCGATTTGAATGGATTACTATAAATTTCACTCATGCAAAGTTACGTCTCAAATTTTGGGGTAGTGGGCGAGGCCACGAGTCCTGTGGCTGCAGTAAACGATCAATTGGAGGGCAATGGAGAGGCTGGACTCGTGGCCTCATCCACTACCTGAACCCAATTCTTCGTTGGAACACGGCACTTGGGCTGATAAATTAAAATTCCTTGCCAAATGCTCACGCCCCCTTGTTTTACCCGTCAATTAGCGTCGATTTTGGTTCATGATGCATCTGATTCAAAAAAAATCGGCCGGTCGACACAAAAATCATCTACCTCGCGCATATTGTTTTCTGGCGGCTCAAACTTTTGATTCGCCAGTGCTAAGCTTTATGTAACTTTGAAGGTGCAATGATGAGCCGATCCGACGTTGAAAACTGCCCTGACGTAACGATCCTAGAAGATTTTCTGCTGGGGCGGCTGGAACCTCCGACGTTGTCGCAGTGCGAATCCCATGTGGCTGAGTGCCAAAGCTGCCACGAAACCTTGCGAGGATTGAACAGCCATGACACGCTTAGCGAACACGTGGCCGGTGCGTTCCCAGGATCCGATTCGCTCTTTCCAGAGAACGAAGACCGCGCCCAAGTGATTGGTCTGGTTAACCGATTGCTCGAGCAAACCGGTGCCAATGCTCCGCCACGATCGCACGGCCCCAAACTTTCTACGAACGAAGCCGAAGTTTTGGCCGACCGTGCCGCAGAAGTTTTGCGATGTGTAACTCCGGCCGAAGACGATCAGGAAACGCTCGGTTCGATTGGTGACTACCAATTGATCCGGTTGCTCGGTTCAGGCAGCACGGGCGTGGTGTTTCAGGCGAACGATCAAAATCTCAATCGCACCGTCGCGCTGAAAGTTCTGCGGCCTTCGTTGGGGTCGGTTGCGCGAGATCGGTTTATCGCCGAGGCGCGGTTGGCGGCTTCGATCGAGCATCCCAACGTGGTCACGATCTATCAAGTTGGCCAACATGAACGGCTGGCGTTTATCGCGATGCAGTGGCTGCCGGGAGAAACGCTTGAGGCGAAACTGAATGCTGCGGTGACGATGGACGAGGCGGAGGTGCGTTATGTTTCTGCTCAAGTCGCCGCCGGTTTGCAGGCTGCTCACGATCGCCAGTTGGTGCATCGCGACATCAAGCCCGCCAATGTCTGGATCAGCGCCGAATCAGAAGAAGTAAAGATTCTGGACTTTGGGCTGGTTCGGGTTGTGGACGACGATCCCGGCTTGACCGCCACGGGCATGTTGGCGGGCACGCCGAACTTCATGTCTCCCGAGCAAACCAAAGGTCATGAACTCGATGGTCGCAGCGATTTGTTTTCACTCGGCTGCATGATGTATCGGATGGCAACGGGCAAACTGGCATTCGGGGCGACTTCAATCCTGGGCACCTTGCAGGCCATCCAGCACGAGCAACCGACACCGCCCAATCGCGTCAACGCCGAGATTTCGGATGACCTTTCAGATCTTACGATGAGTTTGCTCGAAAAGCAGCCCGCCAATCGCCCCGAATCGGCATCGCAGTTCATGACGATGTTGAAAGTTGATCGCAAGCAATGGCCGGTTCAGGTTGGAAAGTATGACGCTTCCGATACAAGCACGCCGCGCGAGCAAGTGAATCTTTCGAGAGCCCAAAGCAACCTTCGGAGTGGCGGCCAAAATTCACTCGCTGGCGCTTCGGGCTGGTATTTGAGAATCGCGGCGTTGATTGCAGCGGGCCTCATTGGTGGAGCCGCGTTTCTCTTTTCACCTCAAATCATCCGCTTGGCTACGGACCAGGGCGAATTGGTGATCGAATCCGATGATAAAGATGTCGAGGTCCAAGTCCTGCAAAACGGCAAAGTCTTCCGTGTGCTGGACACGAAAACGAAAAACTCCTTCAACATCGAATCGGGCGACTACCAGATTAAAGCGACCGGCGAGGGGAACTCGTTTGAGGTGACTCCTAAATCGTTGACCATGAAACGAGGCGCAAAGCAAATCGTCCGAGTGACACGGCAACAGATTAAACCTGTGGTTGCCAACAGAGACGCTGCCAAACCGAAGCAATTGAAATCTCCCGCCGTTGTACAGCAGCAAAGCATGGTTGAGCTTGAGCGCGAAAGAGATCGCGTGCGTAGGAAATTATCGGACGGGCACCCGTCGGTCTTGATGATCGAAAATAAAATCGAGCATCTTAAACAGCAGAAGGAATCAGCAAACGACCCTCAAGAAGTGGCCACATCTGAAACTTTCAAGCTCCCAAAAATCAGCGACGACCCGACCGTTGACATGATAACCAAGCTCGAAAGTGTAATGCTCCAAACCCAGGTTGAACTCGAACAA
>CALDEW010000045.1 GCA_937942355.1 uncultured Pirellulaceae bacterium
CTCTCCACAAAGAATACTTAGACGGTGCCCCTTAGTTCCCCCGGCCCGAACCACCGACGTGCAAAAACATATGCAAAGTTGAGCCGGTGAGCACAAAACAACTTCGCAGTTTTATCGAACCACTGCCCTTGCATCAGGCCAGATCCGGCGGGTTGCCCAGTCGGTGAAGAGGATGATCGCGGCTGAGAGGGCGATCAAACCGTAGATGGGGAAGAATGCCGAGGCGACGCTGATCCATCCGCCGATCAGTAGACCAATGGTGGCGACTAAACGGAGGCCGGGCTTCTGCCATAGCCAAGCCAAAAACCAACAAGCGATCGCCGCGCCAAGGCAAACACAAAGGGTGATCGCAACGGACGACCAGCGTGAGAAGGATCGCGTGTCCAACGGCCGGACGATCACGGTCGCTTTGCCGCGCGGTGATTTGAAGTAAAAGTCTACGCCGCGCTGGGGAAGTTCAATGTCCAAACTCGAAAAAGAAGATCCCAATACGCTTCCGGTAATAGCAGCCTGATTCGAGTTTTGTGTACGCGTTTCCGTTTTGTCAGTGCCGAAAAGGTCCAGGTTTTCATCTAAATCACCGACCAAAGTTTCATTTCCAAATCCGTAATCGGAATCGGCTCCCTCTAATCGTTCGCCGCTTTGCTCTCTCGCTCGACGCAAAATTCCATCAACATCACGATCATCATATTGTAATCCTAGACGCAGTTCATCGTTAACCTCGCCGAAAGGATTGACTTCTCCGGCCTGTGCTTCGAACGGGTCTCTCCCATTGCCCGATTGCTCGTTTTCTTCCTGTTGAGTGAATTGCCCTACAACGCCTTTGTCACCTTTATAGCTGTTGTAGAAGCTGATCGAATCGTCCAACTGAACATTATCCTTGGGGACGAGGATAGACGCATTTGGGGGCGCCGGTAACTGCACCGCTGCTCCGGACTGTATCGCGGGTTCGTTTGCCGCGTATTGCTGTTGCTCCTGTTGGAGCTGATTCCGTGACAACCATTTGCCATCGAAAGATTTCTTGGCCTTGCCAGTTTGCCTGGTGGAATCCTCTGGGATATACATTCCCGTCATTCGCTGGTTGGGCGCTCCGTAGTCAGGGAGGTTAAAATTCGAATAACCTCTGGTGACTGAATTGCGAGCAATACGCGCATCTTGGGTTTCAATCAGCCCGTTAAGATTGGCACGATTGTCGATCAGCGTTTCGGATTTCTGAGCACTTTGCTCTCGGAACGATTCCTCAGCTTGTTTGATCGCGTCATTGTTTGACTTGAGCATTTCCAAAACCTGTTCACCGCCGCGCTGACCACCGTATCCTTCGGCAGACTCGTACGCGTACATATCACTTTTGAGTCTCTTTAAATTGCCGTAGGCACGCTCTTGAGCGTATCGGCCGTACATGGAAGACTCGAGTTGAATCTGTTGGGCAAGTTGTTGGATCTGACGACTTTTATAGCTGAGGTATCCCTCTTCCAATTTGCCTTGGTCATCCACCTTGGTCATCGTCCCACCAAAATTCATCCAACGATGCGAATCTGGTAGCCGCAAATGCAGCTGGCTCAGCTGCACGTTAATATTCAGCGTCTCGATCACCGGAAATTCGACTTCGCTGAAGTTGGAAAACTGCCCCAACTGACCGCCGTATTTCAACTGAACGGGGTAGTCCAAATCTCCCAGCTGCGTTTTGACCAACGGAATCCTCAACCGTCTCTCATTCCCATTCCCCGCCGCAGGCCAAGCCACCGGTTTGACCGGTTGCCCCTCAACTACAACGGTCAACAATTGCGCTCCTTCGGGAAGTTCGATCTCGAGATACTGTTCGGACCGATTGTTGACTTGAAAATTCTGCAGCGCTCGATAAGCACCGCTGGAATCGACCACCATCGTCGTTTTAGAGAACTCAATACTGGCCGCCACGGTGTCAAAAACGTCACGCCGCGTGGTTTCGTATTGCAGGACCGGAAGGTCTTTTTTATCCGTGGCCACATAGGCCATCGTTACCTCGCCGCCGCCAAGCTTCTGCTTCAACTGGCCGAACGCTTTCAACTGTCGATTCAGCGACTGGAAATCCGCACCCGCCAGCACACTGATCTCATCGCGCCCCGCATTCTGTAGCGTTACAAACCTCTGCTCAGTGATACCGGTCAACACACGGGCAACGGGAACGTTTTGGCGGTCGCCACTGAGCTGCCGATCGTTTTCGACAACGACGCGGAACGAGTCGATCACTTCGTCCTGCAGATTCAAAGTCACACGCACAACGTCCGGGTTGTCCGTCACATCGTCGACGATGGTCTCACTGACCAGTTTCGCGTTGATGCGCGCGTCGCGCATGGTGGCGGGAAGATCGAATTGAATCTGGCGGATGCCGGCTTGCTGAATATCGAAATCCAACAAAATCGTTTCCTCAATCGCAAACAAGGTCGTTCTAACATTGGTGACCGTTTCGACCGTGACACGAGGCTCGATTTTTTCCAGTCGCAAAGTCGCGTCGTAATCAGCGGTGCGCGTTCGCAGCACGGAGCGAGTCAGTGACCGCTGGTCACGATTAAGCCATGCTTCCACGGTTTTCAACAAAACCGTTTCACAGTTGCGCAAGTTATTGGTGGAAACGGATAAGGCTGGATCTACCTGAATCGCCATATATCCGTTCTGCTGACTAACGTCATTAATTTTCACGCGCGGAATGTTCATCTGAGCCGCGCCAGAGTACGCCTTCAATTCTGCATCGACGATGATCGAGAAATCATCCGCGATTCCCGCGGGAAAAAAAAGCTGTACACGTTGGACGTCATCAATCGACTCCGCTGACCAAGTTTCTTTCAAACCGGTCGTCAGACTTCGGATCTCAACATCCTTAGGTAAGTCGAAGCTCAGTTCATAAATGGGACGTTTGCCGACATCGACTTTAATCTTCATCTCAAGATCGGCTTCACTTTGGCCAATCCGCAGCACCGATTGCGTTTCCGCTTTGATCGTGCGCGGCACCAATTTTGCCTGCAGCCCAATCTGAAAGGGTGTGGTGACAAACTGAAGAAACTGAAACGGCTCGATGCCCAAAGGACTAGATTTTAAATCAATACCAGCCACGTCGACACGACACTCAAATTGATTTTTGTCGATCCGGTTGGCCGCGGTTTGCTGAGTGGTTTTGAGTTCGATGATGGGACTTTTTCGAACCGTGTAGACGCCCTTATGAAGCGCGGCCCCTTCCACCGTCAG
>CALDEW010000046.1 GCA_937942355.1 uncultured Pirellulaceae bacterium
AAAAGGAAGGAAGCAGTTTCTCCGGAGGGCCCGGGATTATTTTCACGATCACAAAACAACCCGACGCAGACACGCGTAAAGTTACCCAGCGCGTCGAAGCGGCGTTCGCGGATCTTGCCAGCGACATGCCGGCTGACGTGCGGATGGAAGAAGATGTCTACCAACAAAAGGAATTTATCGACGCGGCAATCGAAAACGTCATCGAAGCCCTGCGTGATGGCGGCATCTTGGTCGTCCTAATCCTGTTCTTGTTTCTCTTAAACTTTCGCACAACGTTTATCACGTTGACCGCGATTCCACTGTCGATCGTAATCACCGCGCTGGTGTTTTGGATCTTTGGATTGACAATCAACACAATGACCCTTGGCGGATTGGCCGTTGCGATTGGTGAATTGGTGGATGATGCGATTGTGGATGTTGAGAACGTGTTTCGGCGTTTAAAAGAGAATCGAAATGCTGGGTCGCCCAAGAATCCTTTGCTGGTCGTATTCCAAGCCAGCGTCGAGATCCGGAATTCGATCGTTGTTGGCACGATGATCGTCATCCTTGTTTTCATTCCACTGTTCGCACTCGATGGAATGGAGGGATTGCTGTTCGCACCGCTGGGGGTGGCTTACGTCGTGTCGATTCTTGCGTCGCTGTTTGTTTCTTTGACGGTAACTCCGGTACTGTCCTACTGGCTGTTGGCTCGTGGAAAGACTGGTAGTGATCAGGAGGAGAAAGACTCTTTTCTATTACGTGGGTTGAAATGGGTCGCCGAAAAACTGATTCGCGCCAGCACTCACCTTTGGTTTCCAATTCTCATTGGGGCGGTCATGCTGGTGGCAATCGCGGGGTTCACCGCCTACCATCTGCAGCGCGATTTCCTGCCGCCGTTCAACGAAGGGGCCATGCAGATCAACGTGTTGATGCCACCGGGAACATCGCTGGAAAAATCTGTCCAAGTTGCAGAAATTGCGGGCCAACGCATTCGCGAAGTCCCCGAAGTAAAATCGCTGGCTCGGCGGACCGGTCGCGCCGAACTTGATGAACACGCGATGGGAGTCAACGCGTCGGAGTATATCGCGTCGATGGCCGAATCCGACCGCTCGCGCGAAACGATCATCAATGACATTCGTGAGCGACTGGAAACCGTTCCAGGAATTATCTTCGGCGTTGAACAGCCTCTAACACACTTGATGTCTCACATGGTCTCGGGCGTGAAAGCCCAGGTCGGCATCAAACTCTTCGGTGATGATTTGAGCGTCCTCAGACGCAAGGCCAACGAGATCGAAGCGGCCATCAAAACGGTTGCTGGTGTAAAGGATGCCCAGGTCGAACAACAGATGGAGATCCCGCAGTTGCAGATCACAGTTGATGGTTCACGTCTTAGACAATACGGGCTCCGCAGAACCGATGTGACAGAATTTGTAGAAACGGCGATGAATGGTCATGTTGTCTCCGAGATTATCGACGGGCAACGCAAATATGATTTGCTGCTTCGGTTGGAGGAGAACGTACGTGAGGATTTGAATGCCGTCAGGCGTTTGGTGCTAAACCTACCTGATGGTGGTACGATTAAGTTGGAAGACGTTGCCGACATTAGGCAGTCGCTGGGTCCCAACGTCATCAAACGTGAACAGGTGAGACGTCGGATTGTGATCCAGTGCAACGTCAGCGGACGAGGCCTTGTCGATGTCGTTAACGATATCAAGCGTCGAGTCGCCTCGATCGAAAGCAAACTGCCGTTGGGTTACGTGATGGAGTACGGTGGGCAGTTCGAAAGCCAGCAATCTGCGTCGCGCATGATCGTCGTTCTATTTTTGGTGTCTTTGATCGGCATGCTGCTGGTGCTGTACACGTTGTTCAAAAGCTTTAACTTGGCACTGCAAGTGATGGTGGCGCTGCCGATGGCGTTTATTGGAAGCGTTGCCGCGCTGAGGTTGACGGAACAAACGCTGACCATCGCCGCGATGGTTGGTTTCGTTTCACTTTGCGGAATCGCGACGCGCAATGGAATTTTGCTGATCAATCACTACTTGCATTTGGTGAAGCACGAAGGCGAGGATTGGACGCGCGACATGATCGCACGAGCCGGCAAAGAACGGCTGGCTCCGGTGTTGATGACGTGCTTGACCACCGGCATTGGCCTGGTCCCGCTGGCCATGGCGGCCGGCGAAACGGGTAAAGAGATACTCTATCCCGTTGCCACCGTGATTATTGGCGGTCTAATTACAAGCACAATATTGGAGTTCCTTGTTCGACCCGCGCTGTTTTGGCAGTTTGGAATTAATGCCGCCAAACGATCGCTGATTAACAACGACAGCAAAGTCGTTTTGGTCGATGAATCGGTTGATAAACTTCAAAACCCTAATTCACCCTGAGAGATAAATAGAATGACGCGTTTACAATTCATCATCGCCGCGTTGGCAGTTGCTTGTTTTAGTTTTCCGCTGCCCGGCTGCGATCAGCCCACGCCGACTGGAAATTCGACAACTTCGACCGATGACCACGGCCACAGTCACGATGGAGAAACCCACCAAGGGCATGACGCTCACGAGGACCATGGGCATGACCACAGTAGTTCCTCTGCACCGCATGGAGGGCAAATCATTGATCTTGGCCGAGAGGGAAAATACCATGCGGAACTAACGGACGACCACGACAACGAATCTATCACAATCTATATGCTCGACAGTGATTTGGAAGGCGTTCAGATTGATGCAGACTCGATCAGCCTCACCCTTATATCCGGTGATGAGGCGCAAACATTCAAACTGATGCCTGAGCAGCAAAAGGGTGACGGCGCTTCATCGTTCACGCTATCCGACGAAGCCGCTTTCGCCATGTTGGAATCCGAAGGGGCCGAGGGGAAACTGCGCGTCGAAATTGATGGCAAGCCCTTTAGTGGATCGTTTGCCCATCACGAACACGATCATTGATAAGTTGGCGTTGGTAGTGGATGGTGCAACGAGTTCTTGTCGTCCAATGGAAGCCCAGGACTCGTTGCCTCGTCCAATACGCCGGTAGTTTACGTTATTTCGCAGGGCTGATTCACGTTAGTACTTAAAGCGATGGCCATAACGCACAATCTTGGATTCAAAAAATGTCCAAGATAACCAGGCGATACCCACCGAGATTGGAATCGCCGTCAGCGTCAGCAAAATCTGAGGTAGCGTTTGGATGTCGGGGCGTGTGCCAAAAACAAACCCGTGCAAGAACACCAAAATGGGTTGGTGAACCAAGTACATCCCGTAAGAAATCGCCCCGAAAAACCTCAGCGGTTTGGTCAGCAACAATTTCCCTGACACGTTCTTGCTGACCACCAGCAAAATATAGCTGGCACTGCCCAGTCCGATGACGGTCAGCCCCACCGACATTCGCAGCGGCACATCAGTGAACTTCTTTGAGAACAGCAAAATTGGAACGATCCAGATCGCACAAACGAGTACTCCTTTAAGTAGTTTGCCATTATCTTTAAGGACGATTGACTTCAGTTTTTCGTCGCGCCAGATCATCGCCGCGATCGCGCCCCAGAACAGCGTATCCCATCGGCACGGCAGCAGACAATTCGCGCTGATATGGTCGCTGCCAAAATGGTACAGCAGCCACGATCTTATTATCGGCGCCGTCGCGACCAGAATCAGCAGGGTCTTCATCAGATGCCGAGGCGGCACCAGCAGCACGATCAGCGGAAGAAGCATGTAAAACTGCTCTTCCACGGCCAGCGTCCATGTCGGAATCAGCGACAAACCGCCGTCGTGATTTGTCCACGCCATGAAGAAGTTCTGTGTATAGGTCAAGTATCCCACCATCGGCAACGGTTGTTCAAGCCAATCGTACCCCGCCTGCCGTAAGTAATGAATCAGCATTACCAACGGAGGGATGAATAGAAAGTAGATCGGAAAGATGCGACACGATCGGCGGATATAGAAAGCACTGAAATAGTTTTTCGAACCGCGATTGTCGATCAAGATGCCGGCGATCAAGAACCCCGAAAGTGCGAAGAACACATCGACGCCCAACCACCCCAAACTGAACGGGAAGAATCCATGAGGCACCTCGGCCAGATAATGAGCCAACACAACGACGATCACCGCCAGTCCGCGCAGCCCATCCAGCTCAAGAATTCGACCGGGTTTGGAGGTTGATGACGACATTGGGCAGGCGACGGTTGTTTCTGCAAACAGGTTCAAAGGAAATTGTTATCGATACCATAGGGAAATTTTGTAATTTCTCAAAGGCAGGTTACCCAACAACAAAAGAAACTCACATGCCGCATGCAGACTTCTTCTGTCGGAGCCTGGTCATGATCCGACTGAAGGAATTTTCGAAACCAAAGGGAAGTGTTGTTAGATTGCTGGAGAACCATTAGTAAATCAACTACACTGATTGTTTCTGTAGCCGATTAGGCCGCGTATTCACCTTCAAGACCTTTTTCCGAAAAACGTCGATGAAAAACCGCGATAAGAACACGTCACGTAATTCTCCCAAACCATCAAAAGCACGCCGACGACGACGAAGATCAAAAGAAACTTACGGTATAGGGTTTGAGCATCTCGAACAACGAAACCTCCTGGCAGCGGTGACGGTAAACACTTCGGCCGACGTGGTCGACGGAGACATATTTTCAATTCAATCTCTCATCAGCTCGCCAGGGTTTGATGGAGAAATTTCTCTTCGTGAAGCCATCATAGCAGCAGACAACACATTTGGCACCGACACGATCACGTTCGATGCAGCAACTTTCAATGGCGAAGCCGCCGATGTGATTCGGCTCCAGAGTCAACTGATCCTTCAAGATTCAATCGTCATTGATGGTGGCAACTTGGGCGTTGTGGTGTCTGGCGATACTTTTGGAAATGACACACTGGTGGCTGACAGTTTCATTTCCGATGTTGAAGCCAGTGAATTAGCGGGAACATTCGATGACAACACCAACGGAGTGTTTTTGCTTAACGGAACCTTTTCCCAGAACGCGTCGATCTCAGGATTGACAATCACTGGCGGAAACTCTTCTTTCAACGGCGGAGGCGTGCAGACAATAAATTCAAGCAACTTAACCATCAGTCACTCCACGATTGCTGGAAACCGTGCGGCCGCTTCTGGGGGAGGGATTCAAGCGGAAGCCGGGAGTCTCACGATTGACCAAAGCTCCATCCGTGGCAATGTAGCCAACAACCCCAACTCTTTCACCCTCGCTCGCGGTGGTGGACTTGCTTCACTTTTTAGCACCGTCACTGTGTCAAATAGCACCATCAGTGATAACGTTTCTCATGGAGAAGCCAGTGAAGGTGGCGGTATTGATTCCATAGGTTCCACTTTATCTCTGTCCAACAGCACTGTTACTGGAAATATCGCCAGCAGTCCCTTCGCTGTAACGACCCGCGGAGGAGGGGTGTTCATCGACGGTGGAAACGTTTCAATCGCTAGCAGCACCATCACTGATAATACAGCATCCGCAGGTGGTGGCATTGCAATGGATCCCAATGGATCTGTTCTTGATGATTTTTCACTGACCAGTTCCATTGTCGCAGGTAACATCGGTCGCGATTTAGTAAACAACTCTTCTACCACCGTTAATGCTAGTTTCAGCTTAATCGGAGACAACACCGGGTCTGGACTAAATGGAAGTCCCACCGGTGGGCCCGACACCGATGGTAATCTTATCGGTACAGCGGCCAATGTGATCGATCCGCTTTTAGCGCAGTTAGCCGACAACGGCGGTCCAACGCTGACCCATGCTCTGTTGCCATCAAGTCCCGCAATCGATGCCGGCAGTTCCACGGAGCCTTTTGATCAACGTGGCAGCGTAAGAATCGCTGGCAATGGTGCGGACATTGGAGCCTTTGAGCAAGATGGCGCAATCTTCACAGTAGACAACAGTAACGCTGTTTTTGATGGCGACTTCTCATCTGGCCAGTTGACGTTAGTCGAAGCAATTGACTTGGCCAACGGAACACCGGGCGCCGACACGATCTTGTTCGATCCAAGTGTGTTCAATGGCGAAGCGCAGAATGTTATTTAC
This sequence comes from uncultured Pirellulaceae bacterium, assembly GCA_937942355.1. GTDB lineage: Bacteria > Planctomycetota > Planctomycetia > Pirellulales > Pirellulaceae > Mariniblastus. Next base: position 6,008 of record CALDEW010000046.1, read on the forward strand.
GTGGGCGACACACTGAGGATCTTTGAATCGGTCACTATTGATGCCGGTGATTTGGATGTAGTCGTCTCCGGGGATGTTCAACGGGACGATGCACTACTCCCTGGAACTTTCATTTCAGACATCGGGGCCCCCAACAACAATCTCTTTGACAACGAAAGAGTGTTCGAAATAATTGTTTCCGATCAAAGCACTGTCACGTTCCGAGGTTTGACGATCACTGGTGGCAACACGGATTTCGGCAGTGGAGGAGGCATTTTGAGCAATCGTGGTGCCCTAGTTGTCGAAGACAGCGTCGTCTCTGGTAACCGCGCTGATGACTTCGGTGGTGGAATCCATGCCTCAGACGGTAGCGTTAGGATCCATCACAGTTCCATTTCCACAAATCTCAGCCAAGGATTTGGAGGTGGCGGTGGCGGTGGAGTAAGCATTTTCTCTGCTGATCTAACGATCGCCAACAGCACAATTAGTGACAATTCTAGCTCCGGGATTGGTGGTGGAATCAGTTCGATTAATGGTGATGGCAACGTTAACATCACTCACAGCACAGTAAGTAACAATTCCACTCGACTGGATGGGGGCGGAATCATCGTGGTGACCGGCGATGTGGTTGTCGAGAAAAGCACCATTAGTGGAAACTCCGTAGAGTTCGGGGTAGGTGGAGGAATCATCGCCGATTCTGGCGCGTTAGATATTTCCAACAGCACTATCAGTGGAAACGAATCTCCTTTCGATGGAAGTGGAATCCACACAGCTAGTGCTGAAGTGACGATCACCGACAGCACGATTACCAAAAATCAGAATAACAATGATGGTGCAGGGATTTGGGTAATCCCCAATCCCTCTGGAGACAGCCCCCAGTTAACAGTTCGAAACTCCATCGTCGCTGGCAACTTCAACAGTTCGTCTCCCGCGGCGGATCTATTCTTCACCTTCAGTGAAGATTTCGATATCACAACAAGTCTAATTGGAAGCAATCGAAATATTTCCCTATCGCCTGCCCCGATTGGATCGCCCGACGCAAATGGAAATTTGGTCGGCACCGAATTTGAACCGATTGACCCTCTATTGGCTGATCTGGCAGACAACGGTGGGCCAACTCAAACACACGCCTTGTCTGCAAGTAGCCCTGCCATCGATGCAGGTAATTCTCTATCAACCACAGATCAGCGTGGTGAGTTGCGGACGGTCGATCAGCCTGGCATACCTAATTCTAGCGGCGGCAATAGCGCTGACATTGGGGCGTTCGAATTCGAAGGGTTATTACTGACGGTGGATTCCACCAATGACGCAATTGACGGCGACTTCACGCCTGGAAACCTAACACTGCGGGAAGCCATCATGCTTTCCAACGACAATCCTGCCACCGACGGGATCCGGTTTGACCCTTTCGTTTTTGATGGCCAAGCTGAAGATGTCATCCGATTGCAATTGGGAGAACTTCTAATCACTGACGGAGTTTCCATCGACGCGGGCGACTCTAGGGTGGTCGTTTCGGCCGACAGGTCAGGAGACGACATCGTCGATCCGGAAACTTTTGCCACCAACCTTCCCGCCAGCGCCGTATCGGGTTCGTTGACTGACAATATTGGTCGCGTTTTCAATGTCGTTACAGCACTTGGTGAAAGTGTTATCTTCTCCGGCCTTACGATCACCGGTGGAAATGTGGCCGAAGGCGGCGGTGGAATTAACGTCGACTTAGCTAACCTGAACTTGATGCACACTTCTGTTTTGGGCAACCGCTCGTCAGGTGATGGTGGCGGGGTTCTTACTAATCAAGCATTGACGTTAACCGGCAGCACGGTTAGTGAGAACATTGCCGATAACGGAAGTTCCGGCGGTGGGATAGCCGTGACGCAAGCGGGCACCATAACGCTCAACAACAGCACTGTCAGTTTCAATCTTGGAACAAGTGGCGGTGGTGGTGGCATTCATTCCGACTCTGGCGATGTGATAGTCGAAAATAGCGCCATCACCGGAAATGCGATCATTGGCGATGCCAGAGGGGGAGGAATTTATTCCCTCTCTGGCGATGTACAGATCACCGGAAGTACCGTTAACGAAAATCTAAGTGATCTGTTGGGAGGGGGAATCTTTTCGGAAAATGGTGCTGTCAATGTCAATGACAGCACGATCAGTGGTAACGAGGCTCTTCACGCTGGTGGCGGAATTTGGGCTTCAACGGGTGACATTGCGCTTTCCAACAGTAGCCTCTCTGACAACGCCACAACCAACACTGGCGGTACGATATTAGATACACCGAGCGGAGGTGGTGGAATTTACAGTATCTTTGGCTCTGTTTCCGTCAGTCGAAGCACAATCAGCGGCAACAGCACGTTGGCTGAGTTTGCCAATGGTGGAGCAATTTCGGCCGGTAGCGATGTCGAAATCGAATTCAGTACCGTTAGTAACAACAGCACTTTGGGAGACAACGCCATTGGCGGCGCGTTAGCGACCATTGGTGCCGACATCACAATTAGATCCAGCACGTTAAGTTCCAACAGCACCTCAGGTGATAACGCCAGTGGTGGAGCCGTAGCGACCATTGGTGGCAGGGTCGAAGTCAGTTCAAGCACGTTAAGTTCCAACAGCACCTCAGGAGACAACGCCATTGGCGGGGCAATAACGACCAACAGTAGATCAATCTCAATCAGTTTCAGCACGCTCAATTCAAACAACACACAAGGCGCAGGATCTATTGGCGGAGCGCTGGCAACTAATTCTGGCGGGATAACAACCCGTTCTAGCACGCTAAGTTCAAACAGCACATCAGGTTCAAACGCCAGCGGTGGAGCTTTAGCCACAAGGACTGGCGACATTACGCTTACCGACAGCACAATCACCGAAAACAGCGTTGAAGGTGTCGCTTCCTTTGCTGGCGGAGTTTACATCGAAAATAACGTTTCCAACATCCCATTTTTAAGAATCAACAATTCGATCGTCGCCGGTAATAGCGCTTTCGTAGGCAACGATATCTTGGTTGATACTAGCACAACGCTTGACGTCAATTTCAGCCTCATCGGAGACAACACAGGTACTCTTCTGACCCCATCGACCGTCTCAGACGCCAACGGTAATTTGATCGGCTCTTTTGCTGCGGTCATCGACCCGATGCTTGCCGAATTGTCCAGCAACGGTGGCGCAACGCAGACACACGCACTTCTACCGGGCAGTCCAGCAATCGACGCGGGAAGCTCCACGGCCAATCGTGATCAACGCCTTGCGGTATTCGTTCGGCCTAGCGGCAATGCAGATGACATAGGTGCCTTTGAGTTGCAAACTCTAAATTTAGTGGTCGACAATGATTCAGATGTCGTCGGCGGCAACTTCTCCTCAAACAACCTTTCACTTCGGGAAGCCATTACTTTTGCCAATGCTAATCCCGGCGAAGACTTCATCAGCTTTAGCCCCAATGCGTTTCGTGGCTTTGTGTTTGATGCCATTCACTTAACCCAAGGTGAATTAGAGATCACCGAATCGGTCACCATCGATGGGGCGGACCAACGTGTTGTTGTCACAGGTGATCGCAATCGTGATGATATAAATCCCTCAGGTACTGCCATCACTGACCTCGCCCGTACCGTCGATTCTCGACTGGATGACAATTCGGGTGTCTTCAACATCACGGCCTCGGCCGGACATACGATCACGTTTAATGGCCTGATCATTACCGGCGGAGTTGCCGACGAAGGTGCTGGAATCAGAAACGAAGCGGCTGACTTGGTGATTAACGAAACAACCATCGCAGGCAACCGTTCACTGGGCAATGGAGGCGGTATCTTCAATAACTTGGGCTCGGTCACGATCAATGGCAGCACGATCAGCGGAAACCAAACCGTCGGCGACAGCACCAGCGGTGGCGGCATCCACGCCAACATCGGAGCGATTGAGCTAACCAGCAGCACCGTCAGTGGAAATCAGGCCACCGGCCTTTCTGCAAACGGTGGCGGCATCTCCTCGACGTCCGGCGATCTTTCGCTCACAAGCGTTA
>CALDEW010000047.1 GCA_937942355.1 uncultured Pirellulaceae bacterium
GCTCAGGAGAACCCAACCACCGCCAACGTGGATGACGGTTTGGCGATTGCCAAAGACTATCAGCCCGACGTTTTAATTGGGCTCGGTGGTGGAAGTTCGATGGACTGTGCAAAGGGAATTAACTTTCTAGTTTCCTGTGGCGGAAAAATGCAAGACTATTGGGGCGTAGGCAAAGCGACCGGCCCGATGCTGCCACTGATTGCGATCCCGACCACCGCCGGCACCGGCAGCGAAATGCAATCCTTCGCGCTGATCTCTGACAAGGACTCGCACATCAAAATGGCGTGCGGCGACAAACGCGCTGCAGCAAAAATCGCGATCCTCGACCCCGTGCTGACGCTGACTCAGCCCCATTCAGTAACCGTGCTGACAGGCATCGACGCGATTTCGCACGCCATCGAAACGAGTGTCACCACCAAACGCGATGAAACGTCGATCGAGTTTTCTTATAAAGCGTGGAAAGCACTGGCGATGAACTTTAGCAAAGTCTTGGCCCATCCCGACAGCGTCAAAGCGCGGTCGAAAATGCAATTGGGGGCCGCCCAGGCCGGCATTGCGATCGAAAACTCGATGCTGGGCGCTGCCCATGCACTGGCCAACCCACTGACCGCAGAATACGGCATCGCCCACGGCCAAGCGGTCGGCGTGATGTTGCCACATGTCGTGAATTACAACGCGACCAAATGCGAATCAGATTATCAAATGTTGATGAAAGAGATTGGCGAATCCGGCGGCAGCTACGAATTGGCTCAGATGCTGACACGGTTCTGCGAGGAGGGTGGACTCAAGATTCGCTTGCAAGACTTGGGCGTTGAAGAAGAAAAATTATCGACGCTGGCCGACGCGGCCGCTGTACAATGGACCGGGACGTTCAATCCTGTCAGCGTGGATAGTCCTTCCCTGTTGGCGATCTACGAAAACGCCTTTTAAGTATCCAATAACTGTAGGCTCAGTCACAAAACAAATTCTTGATTTCATAACTCAAACCTGCAAGCGCTAAAGCTGGATGTTTTAGTGCTGAAAGCACGGTATGTAACAGCCTTGGACGCAAGTCCAAGGATTGGACCCGAGAGAAACACCGAAAGTGCTGAAAGCACGACATGCTCTTAGCGCATAACTTCATGTCGTCCTTTCAGGACTGACGGAGCATATTGTTATTTGTCCCCCGGACTTGCGTCCGGGGCTAATGCATACCATCACTTCGTGATTTACAGTTCCTTCAGCTACGAAGGCGAGACTAACCCGATGCGAACTTTAATTGTTTTTATCCTGACTCTCTTCGTGGGCGTTGCTGTGGCGCAAACGGAAACTGAGACGCAACCTCAGGCGGAAACGCAATCGAAAACTCCAGCCCAAGCTTGGACATCATTTCGTGGTGATGCCCGATCATCCGGATTCGTAGCAGGCCCTGATTTTAAATCGCTCAAACAAGAGTGGGAATTTGAGCTGCCCGACGGTGGATTTGAATCCAGTGCGGCAATCGCCGAAGGTACGGTCTTTATCGCTGGCATCACCAACGACGTCAAAGGTAAACTGTACGCGCTTAATCTTGCCGACGGCCAGAAGAAGTGGGAATTCGATTCGCCGGACGGATTCATCACAACGCCCCTTTATGATTCAGGCAAGCTATACCTGGGCGATATGCTGGGCATCTTTCGTTGTGTCGACGGTAAGGGTAAAGAAGTTTGGAAATTCAAAACCGAAGTCGAAATCAATTCGTCTGCCAACATTTATAAAGACAACATTCTCTTCGGCTCGCAAAATGCAAAGCTCTACGCGCTGTCCAAAACCAAAGGAGAACTGGTCTGGGAGCACGAAGTCGACGACCAAATTCAAAGCTCGATCACGATCGCCGGTGATCGAGTGTTCTTGGCCGGCTGCGACAGCCTCTTACACGTGGTCAACGCCGCCGACGGGAAGGAACTGGGCACCATTGAAATTGAATCTCCGACCATTGCGACGCCGGCCGCGATGGGCGACGTTGTTTTTTTTGGAACGGAGAAAGCCGATTTTTTCGCCGTTGATTGCAAGAAGATTGACACCCGCTGGAAAAGGCCTGACCCTAAAGGCGGCACTTCGATTCGCAGTTCTGCGGCGATCACCGATGGGCATGTCGTTTTCGGAGGAAGAAATCGGAAACTTTATTCGCTCGACCCAGTTAATGGAGAAGAGAACTGGGCAATCACGCTGAAGAATAAAGTCGACGCATCACCGGTCATCATCGGCAAACGGGTCGTGGCGGCGTCCACCGACGGTCGAATTTACGTGATAGACTTGGACTCTGGCGAAAAGCTATGGGAAAAGCAGTTCAACGGCAGTTTCATCGGATCGCCGGCGTACGCCCAAGGCCGAATCATCATTGCGACCGACGAAGGCGTGGTCTATTGTTTAAGCTTGGAAAAGTAACCGCAGTGTCGCCTGCTCGCGCGCACCACCAAATGATCTCCCTCACAAATTGAGTTATGGCTGAATTAAAAAAAACAGAAGTCGGCAGTTACTTCATCTCGAACTACCCGCCGTTTTCGCAGTGGAAATCTGAGCAGTTGGATGCGGTGACGTCAAAGCTGGCTCAACCGCCGGTCGCCGATACGCCGCTTGGGCTGTACCTGCACATTCCTTTCTGTCGAAAACGATGCAAGTTTTGCTACTTCAAAGTCTTCACCGATCAAAACGCGAAAGAGATTGAGTCCTACGTTGCGGCGTTGTGCAAAGAAATCGAACTGGTCAGCCAGCAACCGGTGATGGGCGATCGCCCGTTCCGCTTCGTCTATTTTGGTGGCGGTACGCCTTCGTTTTTGAGCTCTCGCCAGTTGACCTCTTTGGTCGATCGTTTGCGGAAGAATATCAACTGGGATCAGGCCGAAGAGGTCACGTTCGAATGTGAACCGGGGACATTGCAAGAGAACAAAGTCAAAACGCTTAAAGAACTGGGCGTGACTCGGCTGAGTTTAGGGATCGAAAACTTCACCGATTCTGTGCTTGAAGAGAACGGTCGGGCTCACCTTTCCAAAGAAGTTTACAAGGCTTGGGACTGGATTCAGGCGGCTGATTTTGACAACGTGAACATTGATCTGATCTCGGGGATGGTGGGCGAGACTTGGGACAATTGGAAATATAACATCGCCGAGGCCATCAAACTTTCTCCAGAAAGCGTCACGATCTACCAGATGGAATTGCCGTTTAATACGGTTTACTCCAAAGACATCTTGGGCGAAAAAATCGAAACGCCCGTCGCTGATTGGCCGACCAAACGTGAGTGGTTGAATTACGCGTTCGATGAATTTTTGGCCGCGGGTTATAAGATCAGCAGCGCCTACACCGTCGTTAAAGACAACAACACAGTCAACTTCAGCTATCGCGATAATTTGTGGCAAGGATCGGACCTGCTGGCCACTGGCATCGCCAGCTTCGGTCATATC
>CALDEW010000048.1 GCA_937942355.1 uncultured Pirellulaceae bacterium
TGCAATTGGGGGATATCCCGAGGCGTGAATTCCATTCCGCCGGCGTTGGAAATATCAGGGGAGTTAACTAACAGTCGCAATTGCGACTGAGCGTTCTTGATCGAGGTCAGCGAGCGCGCAATTTCTGATTTTCGTTGTGCTACTGCCGCTCTGGCGCGAAGTACCTGACGCTGTAGGGAGTCGACTTTGGAACGGCCTTCGAGATAACGAAGAATTTTTTCCGCGCTCTCCAACAGCCGAGTTCTTTGCAAGTAAACCGCCCGCGCTCTTACCAACTCCCAATAAGACTCAGTCACACTGACAAGATGAAGTTGAAGTTCACTCATAAAATCGTCGCTGGCTGAGCGAAAGTCGATGTCAGCCAAAACGATCAAGCTCTGATTCACTGCTTGCCCGCGACCATTGAGAATAGGTTGCCGGAAATTGAGCTCCAACCGCGAGCTACCCTGATTGCGCGGATCAAGGAACCGCGAATTACTGTCCAGATGACCTAACCGCTGCACAATTTCAAGATCTCCGCCATTGAGAGTCCTCTTTGACAATCCTCCGCGTGCGAACCATTCTTGTTGCCTGAAACGATCGTCGTCATTGCCGGTTGTAAGTGTGTTGCCAATGGGATCGTTTTGGCTTACGTACTGAGATTCGAGGAACGAATTCCAATCGAACGAAGCCGATTCTTCAAAAACCGATGTGCGCAGGATATGAGGAGCCGTGGCCGCGACCTGAATATGCGGCGAGAACTTCAAGGCATTTTGAATCAAACCATCGACTGAGACCTCAATATGACCTTTGCCGATACCGACTGGCGATGCGACTTGCTCTTCCCACCAGCCGCGATAATCTAATGGAACCGTCGCGCCTAGCGTGGCGTCCAAATTTGCCGAATTCAAAGTTCCATTGCCCCGATAAGAAGCTACTCTCGACTCATAAGGCGTAAGCAAATGGCTGCCTTGTCCACTATTGGTAGGAGGCTCGAACAGCGGCGGAACCGTCGGCAGTGTTGTTCCCAATCCGGGGCTAGGCCCAGTCGCCGCTTCGTGAACGACAGTCGGGGGAATCATCACCCCTGGGCCAATCACGTCAGAAACAGCCGTTGCTGGAACTACGTCGTTTGCCGGAACACCTGTCCGCGGAAGAATAAATGGCGTGTCCGAATTTTCGATGCGCGGGGTATAAGTGTCGATGCCAGCATACGGCTCGATCCGCGGCATTGGAGGCGGACTGGACAAAATTGGATCTGAAGTTGCTATCAGTTCTGCTCGGGATAGTGGCTCCTGAGCCGACGTCGTTGCAGCCAACAGTGCGCACGCGGCAATTGCAAGCAAAGCCGTTTTAAAAAACGGTCCTCGCCCTGAGTAAAAGCGCACAATGTCCGATGGAGTAAATAGCATCACTTAGTGCATCGGCATAATCCACAAACTCACCGCAACTGGTTTGGCAGGATTTTTTCAGAAATGTCGGAATCGTTGTCTGGCAATCAGTTGGCTCGCGCATTTTCGAGCATTTGATTGAACCAGTTTTCCACATTGGAATACGCCCATTTTCCAAGCGTTGGCGAACTTGATGCTAGCAACGCCATGCCACGCTCTCCGCAAAATAGATGGCGAGAGCTTTCTGGACTGATTTTGGCAACGACATGAAACCTCGGCTTTAGCAATTCAAATCCCTTGTTTTCAGATGAATGTTCCGACGCGACAGGTTTGACCGCCAGCGTGCCACCATTGGGGCTAGCAAGTTTGGGTTCACGAAGCTCGACCGACGCCAGTGGATCAACGCGCGAAATAGTAGCCATGATTTTCTTGCGGGAACCCAACTCAATAGGGATCGACTCGCCGACAAGTTCGGTGACCGAAGTTAAGTTGTCGGAGCTGACGGAAATCACAATCTCTTTATCAGCTCCGTCTGCTACGGTCAGCAGAAAATCGCCGCGTCCAAAATAGCTCCCTTTGAGATCATCTAAGTCACGCGCTACGACGTCCCCACCAATCGGGGCGCGTACCAATAACCGATCGTATTCGGCTTCTTTCTCCTGCAACATCTTCACCGTTGCATAACGATTCTCTCGTGCGACCTGCGCGGCTGCAGGATCGTCGCTGTTTTTCGCAATCCTTTCTTCGACTTCCCGTTGTTTGAGTTTCGCTCGAAGCTGCGCGACCTCTGTTTCGAGTTCTCGATTTTGCATTCTCAAAAGCGGCTGGCCTGTCTCAACGGTTTGCGCTTCTTTGACAAAAATCTCCGCGATGACCCCTGCTGAATGGGCCCGGATTTTTGCGGAATCTCTAAAGTCAACAACGCAGGGATTCCGGGCCGAGAATGAATTGGGAACAAACCACCACGAACAGGCACCGAACATCAAGAGAACTGCCGAAACCGCCACCGCGCGTAGGATGGACTCAGGCCGTTGCTTTGACCGACTGGCCAGATCTTTGCACGTTCTCGCCAACGGAAGGACGACCGAACTAATGGCCCCCAGCAGACATAATAAAAGTCCCCAGCCGCCAAACATCACCGAAGCCGCAATGAATAAACCGGCAAAAATCAGCACCTTCCAAATGGCACATGCGAAACCGTAGACGCCGACCAAGCGTGGCCAACGGTGGACTTCACACCGTGTCGTCTCTTCGCGCTGCCCGTAAAAAATCCAGTTAATATTTTTCGAAACAGATTTCGTGCCCTCTTGGTATAGGTTGGGAACTCCCCAAAAATCCGCCAACACAAAATAGCCATCAAAACGCATCAATGGGTTTGCGTTAAACAGCAACGTCGAAATGCTGGCCATCATGATCACGTTGATCAAATGATAGGCCACCAGTTCGTTTCGTGTGTAGGTCCAAAAAATCAAGCAGATCGCCGCAATCAGCAATTCGATATACATACCCGCGACCGCAACCGCGATTCTTCGCCAGCGCGATTGAAACCGCCACGACGACGTGACATCGACGTAAGCCAAGGGAGCGAACAAGATAAAGATGATGCCCGTTTCCTTGACCGTCCCACCAAGTCTTTTGCAGACGATCGCGTGAGCAAATTCGTGGACTATTTTTAGCACCACCCACGCGACCAACATCCAGATCCAATTCGAAGTCGAAAACACGGCCTGCGCGGAGACTGCGAATTTATCCCACTCTGTAACCAGCAACACCAGCGCGATCACCATCGTCAACAGCGAAATCATGATCGCCGCAGGATGAAACATCCAACCCAGCAAACCGTTGGCATGATCGAGCAAGCTGTCCGGTTTACCCAAAGGGATCTTCATCCAAAAGGGATTGAGCTTTTGCCAAATCGCTTGCTTTTTTTCATCGCCGGTTTGGGGGGCAACCGAAGCATCGGTCGTAACGGCCAAACCATTTTCCAGCAGCCAAAACAAAACCTGAGTCGCTTGCTGTTCCGATAGCGCTGCGGCCCCCAACGATTGTGACGAAATCGCCAACGCGTGGGCAAACGAAGTCTCGCCATCGAGCAAAGAGATGAAGATATATTCCGCGTATCCGATCTTGAAAAACTTTGACGAAGACGGAATCTCAATGTGATAGTAAGTCACGTCCCCAAACGACTGCGGTACAAAAATCAATTCATCTTTGAGTTGGACACGACATCTTTTTAGTTCGCTCGAAAGCCGATCGTACTTCACCATCCGAACCACCTCGCCGTTGCCGCTGCGGGCTTGTGAAAGTAGTTCCAGATAATGGGTCGCCAAATCGTCTTTGTTTTGGCATAGCCTGTCATTCCCGGTCTCAGCCGTCCATCGGAATTCTCGATTGGAACCACTGCCACAAATACATTTTGATCGTTCTTGAGCTCCGATGCGGGGTGAACCCGCTCGATCTTGCCGTCCCATGATTCAAAGGGAAAGGCATCCAATCGCACTCGTGTTGGCATATCCGGTTGCGTATAACGAACGTCGTCTTCGGGAATCGCAAGCTCGATTCGCAACTGGTCCAGCGGAGCCACTTCGAAGAGTGTCTGTCCGATTTTCAACGGCATGCCTTCCGCGTTTTGCAGATCACCTGCGATCACAATTCCATCCATGGGACTTCTAAGTTCGAGACTCTCCTGCCGGTGCAGCAAGAGACTTCGTCTGGACTGGAGTCGCTCAATTTCATACTTCGCGACATACGCTTCGCCACTCTCGTGAGAGACAACGTGACCATCACGTAGCTTGGTTGCTCGATTCAACTCAGCTTCAACTTCGGCCAACTCGAGTATCGTTTCCCGACCATCAAGCGTTGCCAGAAGCATGTTTTTTGTGACTTGTTCACCAGGCAACACATGACATTTTTCCAACGTCGTGTCAAAGGGAGACGCAATGAACAACTTCGATTCGGGGCGCACTTCGCATTCAGATGAAACGTGGTAAGGCATCGGGATCAGTGACGCCGCCAAAAGGCCAAAGCCAATCAAAGCCCAACTCTTTCGATTGTTTTTGATGTCGGCGATTTTATCCCAAAGCGCCTGGAATCTTCCTGGCTCCGCACGTTTAACCAATTGCAAAGCGCTGCCCAGACGTGCCGAACAGCTATCACCAAACGCGAAAGATCGCGCCGTCAAGGGTCGACCGGAAGCAATCACGACAACGCCCGTCGCTTTTTCTTTTGTTCCCTCGATGGGATAGGCCGTCAGATGCGCCGCTCCAACAACATGTGATAATCGTTTGAGGCACAGCACTCCTGCAGGATTTTCGTCGCTACGTGGCCAAACCGAAGCGGTGTTGCGGCACAGGCATTCCTGCATCGCCGCTTCGATAGACTCCCGCACCTCAGAGGTAGGTAGCGTGTTGGCGTTTGAAACAGCAGTCAGTTTGAGAGGCCCTTTTTCTTGTGTCATGCCAACGTACACGTCGATGGAGTCCCGCGCAGGAGAACCGTCCAAAGATGTTGCTGACGGCGTGGCCGCGTTCAGCGCTTCAACGTAGACACTCAACTCGTTCACGATCCGATGACAAGCAGAGTCCAAGGATCCAGCACCTTCCACGATCGCCACAAGTTGATCCTGAGCAGCCAGATCTTCGGCCGCTTGTGTTGCCAACGCCAGTTGATCATTGGATCGCCATCGCGCCAAACACTGTGCCGCACGTTCTACGACCGCCAACCTATTCTCTTGATCTTCTTGGCCCAAAAACAGCACGACCACGGCGGCTTGGCTTGCTCTAGCGACGACCGGCACCGCAACCATTTGCATCACCGCGCCAGCAGCATCTTCGGATTGCTCCAACCGAGTTTGATCGGTCGTACAACTACTGATGGCCACGTTGGCCGCCCATTGTTTCACGTTATCGGGAATTTCGGAAACGTTTGATCCCGAGAGAGAAAAGTCTGGATCGTTGTCACTGAGTTTAAGATAAAAAACGGCTGCGACCGATGGTTCAGCGGTCAGCACTTTTGAAACATCCAGCTGTAATTGCTCGAACGTCTTGGGCGTATCTAGAAGTACAGAAATGCGATTGAGCGACTGTCGCAGGTTCAGCTTCAGCTCGCCTGCTGCTGGTTCGAGATTGGATTCCTCGGCAGTTTCAATAGTGTTATTCTGAGAAATCATGTTGGTTCGCAACAGGAATTGATTCCCCGTCTACGGTAGCAATGAAAAAACAATAGCGCGTGAGAATTCAAGTAACCCCATTGGCACTCGTTCAGCGGGAATCCTCGACTGAATTGACCAAGCGAAAGTCCTCATCGGCCGGTAATTGCTCGGCTTGAGCGCTTCTTCGGATTGAATCCGACAGCTCCGAATCAGGAAGCACGCAAACGTCACCGCTTTGCCACAGTTGATCTGAATTATCGATTCGAATGGTGACTCGGCGAGTGCCGCTTTGTGCGTCGGTGGTTGGGGAAACGAATTCGACGACGCCAGCAGCAGAAGATCTCTCACTACCCATTTCCAAATCAACATTGAGCCCCGAAGAGAGCCGGCGCGTCATTGCTTGGGGAACGGAAAAAGTCACCTTCAACGGATTCAGCTGAACGACGCTAACCACGACAGGATCGCTAGCCGAAACAAACTCTCCCGAGTCTTTATAGATGCGTGTCACAACACCATCAATGGGCGATCGTAACCTCCGCATTTCCAGTTGAGCTACCGCCCGCTTATATTCGAAAGAGGCAATTCGGAAATCGTCTTGTACCGATTCAACACTTGCCTTTGCAACCTCCAGTTGAGACTGAGCACGATCGACCTCGATTTGGCTGGCGTTTTGACGTTGAAACAATCCAACCAGTTTCAAATAGCGCTCTTGCTGGATATTCAGTTCGGCCTGAGCCGAATGCAGCCGCCCCCTTGAGTCCAACTTCTCCTTCGCCATCCCAACAGATGCTGCGTGCACATCGTCATTGAGCCGCGCCAGAATCGTACCTGCTTGGATACTTTGGCCTTCTACCACTTCGACCTTGGAGATCGTTCCCATTTCATTCGCGGCAACATCGATCGAACGGTAGGGTTCGGTAAATCCACTGATCCCTGACCGATCAATACTAATTGATTGGGAATACAGAATCGTTGGCATACATGCACATACCAACCACGTTGCTAAGACTTGAAAATTGCGAATCATGACAAAAGGTGTTTTACAAGGATGAGATCGACAAGGAGAATACCGATGTTGGGGAGGGATAGACGCGCACTACGCGACTCTGAAACCTACAACACGAATTGGCAAATTTTATTCGCAAAGGCGACAATGTGTCGTTCTTTGCCGGACTTTCGGGCAACATCATCGGGTTGTGAGCTTTGTGGAAGTTTTCAGGTTAAACGCGTTGCGGTAATTTCACCGGATCTCAACAGGTTTCTAGCGTGGGCTTATTACTCAACGACCAATGTTTCGATCAATGCTGATTGACTTGCCCGGCACAAATCCAGCAGTTCAATGGTGGACATGATCAAATCATAGTTCTCACCATGGTTCGTCTTCTCTTCATTGAGCTTGGCGATAAGTTTCGCTTTATCGGCGATCTGCGACGCTCCGTGCTTTTCTGCTGTATCGACCAACCTTGTGGCAATCGCGCCAATCCCGTTGGTATCGAGTTTGTCCAACGCGTGTGAAAGTCGTTCGATCTGTAATCCGAATCTCAATGCGGCCTCTTTGGAAACCTGATCTCGGTGCTGAGGCAGCTCGCCTGTCTTAGACTTCAATGTATCGGCAATCTTTTTCACAAGTTCTGGATCGAATTGATCTCCAGCACAGCGTGTTAGTTCAGCAATCGCTGCTTCGGGCGTCATCGCATCGCGGAAGGTGTTGTCCGATGTCATCGAAACGTAAGCATCCACGATCGTCAAAATTCTCGCAGCAATGGAAACCTCGCTCTCATCTTTCTCCATTTCAGAAAACGGTACTCGGAAGTTGTCGATAATCCCGCTCAAGTCAGGACACGCGAAAGACGTCCTTACCAATTCAGCACCGAACCTTTCATGCTGTCGCATGACTTTCCATTCATCATCGGTCAGTTCAGTGGTCTTCAACAAAATCGAATCTGGCAATCCAATCTTGCCAATATCATGGAGCAGCCCCGCAATCTCGAGCGTATAACAAGCTGAAAGAGGCAGCAGATCTTCGCCGGCAGCCACACATAGGTCAGCAACTCGGCGACAGTGGTTGGCCGTTTGTTGGTCGCGAAACGCCAACGAAGAAATAAGAGCAGTCACAGCATGGTAAGGAATCTCCCGTGCACTCTCTTCCGGAGCCATGCGGCTTAGGTCAGACTCGTTAACCTCAACATCGTCTGGAACATTGTCCCACCGAACCACTTGGTCTCGTCCGTTTCGCTTGGCGACATACAAGCACTTGTCCGCTTGCTCCAACAAAGACTGAGGCGATGCCGGTTTCTGGCAAAGCGCCGAAACACCAAGACTGACCGTAACGGCAAGGTCACCAAACTTCTGCCGCGAGACAGCTTCACGAATCTTTTCTGCCATGTATCCGGCATGTTCTACATCTGTCTCAGGAAGCAAAATCGCAAACTCTTCGCCACCAAAACGACAAACGACATCCTGTTCTCTCGTTTTGGTCAACAGTACATTTGCGACGCCACGCAACACTTCATCACCTGTTGCATGACCGTGGTTATCATTGACAGATTTGAAGTGATCAACATCCACCATGATCGCGGCCAGAGATCTCTTGTTTTGTTTTGCCGAATTCCAAAATGCTTCAAAACGATCAAGGAACGATCTTCGATTGAAACAGTTCGTCAACGGATCAATGGTAGCCAGTCGCTCCAACTCGTGATTCTGCTTGGTAATTTCTTTGGTGGCGTCGGTTAAGTCATCGACCAACACTTCCAGTTCGGCGCGCTGGGATTCAAGGCGAGTCACATTCTCAAAACTCGCCAACGCCCCTCGATTGACGCCCTTGCCATCAAGGATCGGCGCACAACCCACTGAGAAAACTGGTTTCTCCTGGTTGCCTTGGAACTCCATGACTTGGCCTCTAATGGATTCGCCGGAATCGATTGCCAACAACCAAGGTACTACCGAGTTTTTTGGATCGGTTGAGTCCTTTGAGGAAAAAGGGAGCTGGCTTGCCTTCCTTCCCATTAACGCATCCATCGAAAGTTCTGTAGCTTCTTGAAACGCTTTGTTCGCCAAAACGATTCGCTCTTTTGCATCGAGCACCAACACACCCTCTGCCAAGGCATCAAAAGCCAAACGGACACGCGAAGGAATCACTTTACTTGGGCTCAATTGCTGAAGCACTGATCGAAGGTAGATATAAAATACAATCAGGCCGCAGAAACCGGTAAAGGTAGCCAGCAAAACCTCAGGATGAAACAGCGCTCCGACAAGCCCCGGAGGGTTGATCGGACTAAAACGAACTTCGACATTTCCCCAAGCCTCCTCTCCGTCAAGCACTGGAATGAAAATTTCATTGGCCGATGATTCGCTTGAATTTGCCAAACTCCAGTGCGCGAAGTGCTCTCCTAACTCAAGCAAATGAGTATCGTCGGCGCGGCGTATTCCAATCGACTCCACATCTGGATTTCGGTCCGCAACCACTTTGAGAAAATCTCTCACTCTGCTGACATCCACTTGGTTTGCGCGAGTTGCAAATGTTGTTGCAATCGACTCACAAAGACGACGGCGCGATTCAATTTTCTCCGTTGTCGGGTTCGGAATCAAACCCAAGAACGAGGCTAGAAAAATGATCGTCGTCGTCAGCGCGGCAAGGCCTATTGCGATTCGAAAGGTCGGATTGAGTTTTGGAAATTTCATTATTAGTTAGAGCTACCATCTACCATCTCAAGTAGTGATTGGCCACCTTCGGAGTCTTCATCTTTGTCTGATGCCGCTACGATTGACAGTGGATCCATTGACGTCCACGCCGGCAATGCAGACGTGAAGCTCGCAATCAGCGAACCGCCTCGAATCAACCAAAGAACGTAGCCCACAGAAAGGCTCGCGGTGGTAACTGCATAGGTACCAGAAAGGAATTTCTCTTGTTTCTCTTGGGAGGATTCTGAGGATTCTGCGCTATTTTCGGAAAAGGAAACTGTTAACGGCACAGTTGTGACCTGAAAACTCGAATACGCAACTCCATCAGGCCCGCTCGGACCACTGTTCCGTAGGCTCTTCAACCGCGTCTCTAAGCTCTCCCGAACATCTTGCTGTTGATCGTTTGAAGCAAAATTGAACGAGTCATTTAGTAACACGTCGACGAATTCAGAATCAGCCTCTGACTCTGGCTCTGGCTCTGAATTGGCTTGAGCTAAGAAACCACTTTGACTGAACGTCGGGGGCACGAGATTAATGTTTTCTGCAACATTATTCTCGGAGACCGTTTCGATTGGATCGTCGATTTCAACAACCGCCGGAGGGGGTGGCGGAATGACGGGAGCCCCCGTGTTAGGTTCGCCTGGGCCACCAACACTAGGTCCGTTTGATCCACCAGGACCACCAGGACCAGCCAACGGAGCAATCACGATTTCGACTGTGGCAATATCACCTGCGGTTGTTCCATCGGAGACTCGATACGTAAAGAAATCGCTACCGACAAACGAACCCAACGAAACATAGTTTACTGATCCGTCTGGATTTAGTGTCAGAATTCCCTGTTCGGGTTGAGTTACCAAGACTGCCGTCAGAGGATCTCCATCTTGATCGAAATCATTCTGCAAAACTCCAGAATCGAGAACTGTAATTTCCTCAAACTGACCAACAAAATATGTGTCATTTTGGGATACAGGTGCGTCATTGGTATCGAGTACGCTGATCGTCACTAGCTCTGGTGCTGAAGTTTGATCTCCGTCAGAAACGGCGACCAACAGATCGTAGGAAGCGGATCTTTCGAAATCCAGATTCGTGTTATCGGCAACGCTGATCGCACCAGTGGAAGGATTGATCGCAAAGTTCCCGTCTTCGTTGCCGCCAACGATTGACCAGGGACCAAGCGCGGTTGTCGTATCAACATCGGTCGCGACAACCGTCCCGACAGAGGTTCCGTTGACGCTGTTTTCAATAACAGAGAAACTTTGCCCGGGATCAATCGCAGGCGCTTCGTCGTTAACTTCTGAAACATTCAACGTATGTGACGCAATGTCATCAGCGCCTGTACCTAGCGCTGTATCGTCAACTTCAACGTTTACATCGTACTGAGTCGTCGATTCAAAATCCAAGTTGGTGCCAGAGCGCAAACGCAGCTCATTGCCAACGATTTCGAACACGTCTGCGTCCGCTCCAGACAAGGACAGGCTATTGGTCCCCAATGCATCATCGCTGACAACAATGTCGGCGATCCGAACGCCATTGGTCGTGTCGGTGCCCTCTGGGATGGAGAATACGACACCGGTGATCGCCACCGTTGGCGCTTCGTTGACGTCGTTGATCGTGACGGCAAACACTTGCTCGGTAAAGGATCCATCCGAAGATTCAGCGCGGACGGTTATGTTCCGGCTGGCCCCTTCTGTTTCAAAATCAATATTGGCTGCGACGGTGACTGCGCCTGTGACGGGGTCAATTTGGAAGCGTCCGCCATCGTCGTCTTGCAACTGGTAGGTGACCGTGTTGTTGGTCGCATCGGCATCAGAGGCATTTGCTGTGATCCCGACAAAAGTACCAATGGCCGCATGTTCGTCGATAGCGTTAGGTGCCGTTTGAATATCGGAAATCGGTCCAACGTCGAACTCGTTCACGTCCCCAATTGCGATTGTGAACGCTTCGGTTGCGGTCGATCCATCACTAGAGGCGGCTTCCACCACAATCGTGCGCGTCGCACCGTGAATCTCGCGGTTCAATTCGGTCGCCGTGGTAACGACTCCCGTGTTGGCGTCGATCTGGAACAGACCATCCGGGTTGCCGATCAAGCTGTAGGTAACCGTGTTGTTGGTGACATCCAGATCAAACGCTTCGGCGGTCAAACCGACAGTCGTACCAATGGCAACATTTTCGTCAACTTCATTGGCAGCGCTATTGATATCGGTCGGGGTACTGACCCCGGACTCGTCAACGTCGGTGACAGTCACGGTAACGTTTTGGCTGTCAGACAGCATGCCGGTTCCATTATCAGTCGCCACAACAGTGATTTCATAAATATTGTCACCATTGTTGTCCGCCGGAGCATCGGCATCAGGAGCCGAAGTAAAGGTAACCTCTCCTGTCGCGCTATTAATACTGAACAGTCCAGCATCAGTTCCCGTTAGCGAATAAGTGAGCGTATCGTCATCAGGATCACTACCGGAAAAAGTTTCGACAAGGGATGTGTTTTCGACAACCGTTATCGCTGTATCGGCAGGCAAGACTGGTGCGTCATTGACCGGCGTGATATCCAATGTCGCACTTCCGTCGACATTCTCCGTGCCGTCAGTGACCTCATAACTGAAAATCACATCCGAATCATCATTGGCCGCCGGCGTGTAGGTCCAAGTGCCATCGCCATTGTCGACCAGCGCTCCGTTGCCAGACGAAATGGCTAGTCCCGTAACGCTCAAAGCATCGCCATCAATATCACTTGCGTTTGCCAAAAGTTCTGCTTCGGTAATGACACGCGCGTTATCTTCGAGAACTGACGTTAACGTTACTCCAGCGTTTGTCGGCGCGTCATTGACTGGCACTACTTCAAGCGTAAGCGTTCGTGGTGTTTGGTCTCGGTCCACGCCGCCGTTGGCAGTCCCGCCGTCATCGGCTACGGAGAATGTGAACGAAACATCGCCATTTGCATCAGGGGCTGGTTGGAAAGTAAAGTTGCCGCTGGCAATATCAAAAACGCCAAGGAAGTTCCCAGCTGTAAACGTGTTGCCGTTGAATAACAGTTGGCCACTACTGGGCAAAGATTCAATAAAGACCCGCCTCAAGTCGTCCCCGTCCGAGTCAGAAAAACCAAAGTCGGCTGGCGAGAATGTGTACGTTGAGTCTTCAAGAACTGTGACCACATTGTCAACGCCCATCGGAGCGTCGTTAACCGAAGTAACCGTAATGTCGACTTCTGCCGTGTGAGTCCCGCCATTGCCGTCGCTCACCTCGTAAGTGAACGAATCATCTCCATTAAAATCAGCGTTGGGAGTATAGCTAAATGATCCGTCGGCATTGAGAACAAGCACACCGTTGCTCGGCCCCTCCACTGGCGTGGCGTTGACAGTAAGTGTGTCAAAAACGTCGATATCGCTATCGTTGTCAAGCACATTGCCAGTCAGTGTCACATCTTCGTTCGTGGTGAAAGAGTCGTCCTGCGCTACAGGTGCATCGTTGTCCGGCGTGATATCCAGTGTTGCACTACCGCCAACATTGCCCGTACCATCGGTCACGTTATAGCTAAAGACCACATCCGAATCATCATTGGCCGCTGGCGTATAAGTCCAAGTGCCATTGCCGTTGTCGACAAGGTTCCCGTTGCCGGAGCTAATCGCCAATCCAGTCACACTCAGCGCGTCACCATCAACATCGCTGGCGTTGGCCAAAAGCTCCGTCTCGGTTATAAGGCGCGAGTTGTCTTCCAGAACTGGCGTCAGCGTTACCGCAGAGTTTGTCAGTGTGTCATCGACTGGCAAGATATCCAATGTCGCACTACCGCCGACATTTTCAGTGCCGTCGGTCACGTTATAGCTAAAGACCACATCCGAATCATCATTGGCCGCAGGCGTATACGTCCAAGTACCATCGCCATTGTCGACAAGGTTGCCGTTGCCGGAGCTAATTGTCAATCCAGTCACAGTCAGCGTATCACCGTCAACATCGCCGGCGTTGGCCAAAAGTTCCGATTCGGCAATGACGCGCGAGTTGTCTTCAAGAACTGGCGTCAACGTTACTGCAGAGTTTATCAGTGTGTCATCGACTGGCAAGATGTCCAGCGTTGCACTACCGCCGACATTTTCAGTGCCATCGGTCACGTTATAGCTAAACATCACATCCGAATCATCATTGGCCGCAGGCGTATACGTCCAAGTACCATCGCCATTGTCGACAAGGTTGCCGTTGCCG
>CALDEW010000049.1 GCA_937942355.1 uncultured Pirellulaceae bacterium
TCTCGCCGTATCCTGGCCCAAGGGTGATTCCACTAGGTGAATTCGAGATCGTTGCTGAGGTACTTGGTCCATTTGCAGTTAAATGATTTTTGCGGCCGCTTATTCAGATTTTACTTATTGGCATTGTCTTTAAAAATGTCATCGTCCTACCAGCAGGTCAGGATTTCGGGTAGTTTCCGCGTAAATCATTCTCCACTTTAATCACTACCTTGATCGTCTTGGTTTTCCTCCGTATCGCCATTTTCTTGCTCTACTTGATCATCGTGCTGATCCTTTTCTTTGAATGTATCATTAGATTCCCCTTCTAAATAATCATGAACGCTGGGGAAAATTGAGAGGTCAATCGACGGCTTCGTGAATTGAGGCAGGTCGATGGACGGCGACAAGTTTCTGATCCGCTACACAGCATCCTGAATGCTATCGGAAACTGCAATTGATTCCAACATTCTCCTTTGCAGGTTTTCCCGTCGGAAAAATTCGGCGACGGGCGATTTACCTAAATCTGTGACGGCATTGTTGAACTGTTCAAATGATTTCGCTACACGTTGTATCTCTTCAAGTCTGGCTCTTGTCAGCCTTCGTGAGCTGACAGACTTAACTTCTTCGATTGCATCTTCGGAAACCTCAACTTCATTCAGATAATCGTTGATTCGCGACATGAAATCCAGGCCCTGATAGATCAGAATATCCTTTCCTGTTTCAACCTTGAACTCTTGCAATAATGCAGGGCTCGGGCCAATTACTTCGCGACCAGCTCTTTCCCACCAATCAGGCTTGCCGTCATCGGTGACCAATATCATGTCAACTTTGTTGCTTTTTGAATAACGAATTATCTCCTTCCAGAAAACCAAGTCGCCATAGCAGTCAGGTTTAGATTTCTTTTTCTCGTCCTCAAAGCCTGGTGGGATCTTGCTCGCATATCGCTGATTACCTTCTTTGTAGATTTTCTCGAGTTCCTCGGCTTGAAATTCCTCACCAATCCTCCCTTCAAGAATGGACGCAAGTTTGTCGCGAAGTGGGTCTTCTCTAAGGAACTGCTTAATCTTCACCCTGTTCGTTGCAAGCTCATCGGTCAACAACTCGACAAGCGACTTCGTGTCTTTACGCGCTTTATCCGAATAAAACGGGTGTGCTCGACGTTCGCGATGAGCTTCGTCGAAAGCAGTCCCGAAAGTCTTAACTCGCTTTATTTCTGTATCGAACTTTTCAAGTTGAGCTTTGATGCGTGCCGGACGGTTCTTTAAAAATTCTTTGACGCACTGGTAAGGGACCCAAATACGTTCTTGAATTCCCTCGAGCAAATTAAGAAACTCTTTCCGTGTTTCTTCTGAATACGAATACACGTTTAGCAGAACACAAGCATCAAATGCGAAAACAGCTGTTTCGAATTGTCTGCTCTTGTCGCCATCCTCCATTGGGAAATAGCCAGGGAATTTATCTTTCACTTTTCACCTCGGGCTACCTTCTTTTCTTCCAGTGTTAAATGGTGATCATTGATTCTTGCAGCGACCTTTTCGCCGTACTCTGGTCCCAGATGATACCACGGGGCTGATTCGACATCTTTGCCTCGGTCTTTGGTCCATTTGCAGTTGGGTTTGTCGCGGAGGACGCCGGCGCCTTTCTTCTTGACATCTCCGACAGTCATCCAGGGGCGGATGTTCAGGCGGACACCGTCGTTGAGAACGGGGGTCCAGTCGATGGGTTGCTCGGAGAGCGGTTTCCAGCGGACGAAGATGTCGTGGGGCGATTCGCCTTCGAGGATCTTTTCGAGCTTGAGCTTCAGCGATTCGACGGCGGCCAAACGTTCTTCGTGGCCGTCTTCGGTGCTGCTTTTTCGTTTGTTGATCCAGTCGTTCAGATAGGTGTAGATCAGCGTTTCCAGTAGTTTGTTGTCGAACTTGAGGTAGTTGACCAGTACGGAAAAGCCATCTTTGAGTCCGTCCCAGATGTGCCAGATGAGGGGCGATGGTGAAACCTTTTCATGCTGCGTGAAGAACTTGTCCCGAAGCCAGGACTCCAGTGGCTTGCCGGTGTGACGCGTGTTGGTTTACGGTTTCCAACAGAGACATTTCGGTAGGTCGTGTAACGAAAGTTTTTTACGACACCACCTGAACGAAGCGAGGGATGTCTGAACTACGAGAGATTGTACCAAGGCCAGCGCGCGTTGCCAAAGCGCGAAGGTGTGCCGCAGGCCTAGCGTAAAAACCGTGTTATGCCGCGGGCCACGTCATTCGATTTTAACCCAGTCGGCATGCTCGTTCATTGCCGCAAAATCGTAGGCGTAGCCAGAGTCCCGGAATTCATAGTCTACGCTCTCGGAGTATGCGGTGATGTCAAAGGATGGCGGAAAAAACACCTCCCAGAGGAACCACGGAGATACGCACAAAAGGATGAGGCCCATTGCAGTCCATTTGCGGAACGCACGCGGTACGAAATCATCCAAATACGGCCAAAGGAAAAACATAAAGAAAATCGCAAAGGCGAGAATGGCAATCGTGCCTCCGATACGCTGCAGTCGAATGCGCAGTGCACAGCGACGACACGCTGGAATGCGAACGGCGAAACCGCGACCGAACATCCAAAACAGGGCGGTCCACCAGCCAATGCTATGCGTCCAGATACGGATGGAGTTGCCGCCCGGGTCACAATCGCATCTAACGCAGCGATCCGGAAAAACCGCAGCATGCGATTTC
>CALDEW010000050.1 GCA_937942355.1 uncultured Pirellulaceae bacterium
AAACCACAACGCCCCGACAGTCATGAACATCTTGTCATCCACGCCGATAGCGATTGGACGCGCGAACATTGGGACGACAGTCCGGATTCGATCATCGACGAATTACTGTCAGCCTTGAAAACATCGACGGGGATCGATTCAATAAACGCAATTCATTCCGCCGCCCATCGGTGGCGGTACTCGATCCCCGCCGCAAGCACCCAATTCCCGCAAGAGCGCGTTCTCATGAGCGCTGACCGTTCGGTGATTGCTTGCGGCGATTGGGCCGGTGGTGCGCGAGTAGAAGGAGCCTTCCTCAGCGGTGTGTCTGCGGCAGGAGTCGTGCTGCGATCCGTTCGGCCCACGCAGGCTGCGGCCAAGCAGTCAATGTTGTTTTAACGAGTCCGTGATAACGGTGATGGGAATGGAATTTCTGTGACGACCGATGCAAAGCAAAAATTGGCGAAAGAAGCCCCTGCGAGAGAGGCCGTTGTCTTGGTCCACGGGCTGGCTGCGGTACGTTTAGTGATGTGGCCGATCGGCAAACGGCTTCGCAAGTGCGGTTATCAAGTGAAGAACCATGGCTACTTTAGCATTTCGAAAACAATTCCCCATCACGCAACTCGTTTGGGAGAAATTTTGGATGGGTTCGAAAAAGATCCATCGATCGAAAAATTCCATTTGGTCACCCACAGTATGGGATGCATCATCGGACGTCATTTGCTCAGGCAAAAGCGGTTTGAGAAACTTGGACGCTGGGTGATGCTGGCCCCGCCCAACCGCGGTTCGCATGCCGCCAGAATCATGTCTCCCTACCTCGGTAGATTTTGCACGCCACTGACTCAATTGAGCGACGCCCCCGACAGTTTCGTCAACCAAGTGAAAGACTTCCGCGACACGAACGACGTCGAATTTGCGATCGTCGAAGCCGCCTACGATCGGGTCATCGCCTCAAGTTCCGTTCCGCTGGAAGGTCAATCGGAGTACGTCGTCGTGAAGTCCAATCATGGGCCGCTGCCATGGCATGCTGATGCGATCAAATTTGTGCAGCAATTTCTTTCGCAAAAGAGTGTGGAAACGAGGTAGTGGACGAGGCCACAAGTCCAAACCTGCCATTGGAAGTGGCCCAATGGCTGCCCGACCAACCCCCAAAGCTGTAACGTATGTTGGCATATACAAAGGCGGCAGCGAAACCTATTTGACCAACAACAATAGAATCGTGTACAAATAGCATCTGAGGATCGCCTCAGAATTCTTCCCATCACTCGTTGGCATTCACCGCGCTGAATTTAAGACTCTAAATGGATCAACCAAACAACGCTCCTTCTTCTGCTGCTGCAACGCCGGTGGTTGGCGTCATCATGGGCAGTAAATCTGATTGGCCAACGATGGAGCATGCGACCGAAATGCTCGCAAGCCTCGGCATCGCGTTCGAGGCGCAGGTCGTATCGGCCCATCGCACGCCCGAGCTGCTGGTTGAGTACGCTCAATCGGCACACCAACGCGGAATCAAGGTCATCATCGCCGGTGCTGGCGGTGCAGCGCATTTGCCCGGCATGGTCGCATCGCTCACGCGGCTACCAGTTTTCGGAGTTCCAATCCAAAGCAAAGCACTCAACGGCATCGATTCGCTGCTTTCGATTGCTCAGATGCCCGGCGGGGTGCCGGTGGGAACATTGGCCATTGGTAACTCAGGCGCAAAAAATGCAGGGCTAATGGCCGCGCGAATTCTTGCCTTGGAAGACACCGCTGTGCGGGCTGAGCTGGAAAAATTTATCAAGCAACAAACGGAAGCAGTACTCAAGGACTCGAAAATATAATGACCGCCAGCGACTCTAACAGATTTCTCCCCGGATCCACCATCGGTATCTTTGGCAGCGGTCAGCTGGGCAAGATGACCGCGATGGCTGCCAAGCATATGGGCTATCGCGTTCACGTGTTTTCGCCCGATCGTGATTCGCCTGCTGGGCAGGTCGCCGATTTAGAGATCCAAGGAGCATACGACGACCTTGAAGCGGTGAAAAAGTTTGCCAGAGACGTCGATGTCATTACGCTCGAGTTCGAAAACATACCGCTGCAGACGCTGGAAGCGGCCAGCATTGCCGCGCCCGTGCATCCAAATGCAAAGACCTTAAAAACCAGTCAGCACCGCATCACTGAAAAGACCTTTTTGCGGGAACAAGGAATTCCCACCTGCCAATTCGAGGTCGTTCGGACGTTGGAGGAACTCCAAACGGCGTGCACCAAAATCATGCCGGGATTGTTAAAAACGGCGTCCGATGGCTATGACGGAAAAGGGCAAGCGGTCATCAAATCTCCTGAGGACATTCAGTCGGCGTGGGAATCGATTGCCACTGGAGAAGCGATTTTAGAAGAGTGGATTGATTACGATTTCGAATTTTCAGTCGTAGCGGCGCGAAATGCGGACGGGCAGTTTGCGGCGTTTAAATCGATTCGTAATGAACACGCCGAACAGATTTTGGATATCTCGACTTCCCCATCGGGATTGTCTGAAGCCACCGAACAGGCGGCGGAAGAGGTTGTTGCTCAGATTATGGAAAGCCTTCAAACCGTGGGCGTGCTATGTGTCGAGTTCTTTTTTCGGGGTGGCGAGATCTTGGTGAACGAAATGGCGCCTCGCCCGCACAATTCTGGGCATTTGACGATCGAGGCACATGCCACCAGCCAATTCGAGCAACATGTACGCTCGGTTTGCAATCTGGAGTTGGGGTCGGCTCGGCAACACTCGCCTGCCGCGATGGCAAACTTGCTGGGCGACATCTGGAATAGCGGAGAACCGCGTTGGCACGAAGCGCTGGCGGTATCCGAAGTGAGCCTGCATCTTTACGGGAAAGCCGACCCAAAATCAAAACGCAAGATGGGACATCTCACTGCTGTATCTGACACGGTCGAAGGGGCGCAGGAGAAGGTGGTGGCATCACGTCAGCTGCTAAATAGCAGTTCACCAAACGAGAATGAAAACGCACAAAAGCAGCGTCCTGAATCGGTACAATCCAGTTAACGCAGTCGGCTTCCTTCATTCAGAGTTTAGGCCCTAAGCTTTCCATCGTAGCGCAATCTTCCCCATCAACGGACAACTTATGACCTCAAACGCTCAAACCGTCGCTGTTCTTGGAGCCAGCGCCAAACCCGATCGCTTCTCCTACAAAGCGCTCCAACTGCTTCGGCAACATGGGCACAACGTAATTCCGATCCATCCTAGCCTTAGAAAGGTCGGCGACGTCCCGGTTACGGCAACGCTGGACCTGATTGACGCGCCAGTGGACACGCTGACGATCTATGTTAACCCCATCGTCTCCGCAGGCCTGGCCGAAAAGATCGTCACACTTAAGCCCGGCCGTGTTATCTTTAATCCCGGCGCTGAATCTCCGGAACTTGTCCAAGCCCTCGACGCAAATGGCATTCCCTATGAAAATGCATGCACGCTGGTCATGCTCAACGCCGGTCAGTTCTGAGTGCTGGAGGAGTTTCCAACTCCAAGTTCCTTTCCTTACCCAGCCGAAGATTTAGCGTTACGGCAACTTGGAATTCAGTTTCAAAGAGTATGCAAACTCACGGGTTGACAAACTTCTTGTGCCAATAATTCCAATCGCTATGCGGACCACGCATAGCGGCAGTCTTTTAAGAGTGCGTGTGATAAGATTACACGTAAGCAAGACAGAACAGGTGCCGACGGCACTTGTTTTTTAAGTTCTTGATCGCGATGGGAGATTCTGGTGTTGTTTCGAAAATTGATTTTGAGCATTGGTGTGATCGGTGGGTTGGTGTTTGCCTCCAGCTTGATCGCCGCAGTTCCAATGCCAGGTTTGTGAAGTCTTCTGGACAAGGTTGGTGCCTGACTGCCGCCAACCAATGCACTAGTTTCAGTGCATGCGATTTGGTTTTCGATTTTTGTTCCAGCGCTGGTTGCCTCGGTCTGGATTGGAGCAAAGCTGCGACGGCCCCAAGTTTGGTTCGTCCTAACTCTGATAACCGTTCTGGCAACGGTGCTTTGGGTTGGAAACGATTTACTCCGCTTCGCCGAGGTGAAAGGCTCTTGGGAGAACGCTGGGCTGAGAACTCTTTATCTTTTCGTGAGTGAACCCGACAAACCTGCGCTTCAATTGATTTTCGGATTCTCTATGGCGGCACTCTTTTCTCGAATTTTTGGCAATCCGACCGATGAGTCGAAGATCCGTCAAGAGGCAGTCGGCGATCAGGGAGGAACCTAAGCTATCACCTCTCTAGACACCGCTTAAGATGGCGATGAACGCCGCGATATCCAGAAAGTTAACCACTCCATTCTCATCACAATCCGCTTCGGCTTGGAACCCATTTCCTGACAAAACCGCGATGAAGGGGGCGATATCTAAAAAGTTGACGACGCCGTCTCGGTTGACATCTCCAAGCAATACCGTTGGAACGACTTGACCGACACCGAAACTTGGAAGGGCAAGGTTCTGAAAATCGGCACTCGACATTCCGTGATTAAAGACAACCCAAAAAGGATCAGAAGATACTTCGATCGTGCCATCGAATGTAAAATCGCTTTGAAGTTGAACCAGAATCCCGTAGGCCCCAAAGGGCGCCGTGTTGTCATCCAACAGATCCCATACGATGTGATCATGGACTTCGCCGCCGCTGTCGGCCAACTCAATGAATTGAGGGGTGACGCCCGATTCGATCGCGCTGCCGTTTAGCACAAGGTCAGGAGTTCCAGCAGTATTGTCTCTAAACGCGAGGCGGCCAGTGGCTTCCAAAGTGTCAGTAGCGGGGTTGTAGAAATTCACATACCCCACGCCGAAAGCCGAATCCACCGAAGCATCGAGTGCGTTGATCATGATGCCATTGCCTGAATTGACGATCAGCCCTTGACCGGTGTTGGTCGCGAAACCTGGTTGATCGGCGCTGAACTCTCCGGGATTAAATGGATCTCGTTCTCTGAAGCGACTATCGGCGAGACTAATTCCGTCTCCGGTGATGGTGCTAAACCCGGTTGGGTCAACCATAATAACTGTCGGGCTGTTTGCGTTGTCGTAGCCAAACTCGATATCAACGTCCTGCGCGTGCAAGTTGGCAGGTGCGCAGATCGTAGCTAAAACTGAGAGCAGAAAAAGGAATCTCATTGCAGGAGTCATAAGAGATAAAGATTGAAAAGTACTAAGTAAATTTTAGAAGTTGCGTAAATATATTGGAAGAACTGCATTTCCCGAAGGCCAGCTGTTCGAACGTCATTGTGGCCAACTGCGGCTCGCCAATCCCCACGTAAGCTCTCGGTTTCGAACGACCGAAATGCTGACCAAGCCCAGGTGGACACTACCAAGACAACTCATGGCTTGGTTACTCAGAAGTTCCGCGCGTCTTTAGCTCAAAATCGAAAAGCAGTTCCGCGAGTCAATCCGTGCGAAGGGATATCATCATCTTAATTGCGGTTTAGCCTGCTCAATCCATTTAGTACGGATCTAAGCGCGAAATGGTTCAGTTACAGACATGATTCTGTCGCCAAATCGGGTCAGTTGAACATAATTTGTTAGATCTGAGACATTCAATTAAGCCATTCAATTAGCGATCGCCGAAACGAAAACGCGCGGATTCGTCCGTTGGATTGCCCAATTTTAAAGTTGCAGATCTGTTTGGAGAACCGATAAGCAGCTGCAGTTTACTTTTCACCGCTCACCGCTTCGGCAATGTTGTCCGAATGATCTCTCAACCGAGAATACGCATTCAAAGCGGCAAGGTAGGCGACGCTGACTTGTGGAGGAATGCTGTCGCTAAGGAGATTCTCCATGTGTTTGCGTCGCAGCTGCTTCACACCTTTTTTGATACGACCTGTTGCGGCAGACGTCGTGGTCATCACGCTTCGGTCGCCTTGTTTGAATGCAACATTGATCGCTTTTAAATAATCAGCAATTTGACGGTTCAGAAATGATAACGATTCGACTTGATCATCGGTGAAACGAAAGCCGCTGCTACGGAGTTTGCGATCAAACTTGTCCAAGTTTGTGATGTAGTCGCTGATCGATTCATAATCATCGACCATCCTCAATTGGCGGCATGCCTCATCGGCAACCGAATGAGGAAGGTTTCCAGATAGCAAATCGGTGATGAACTCGGTTATCTCGTCCTGCATGGAATCCAGTACCTGCTCGCGGCGGGTCAAGCGATCCGCTAAGACTTTGTCTGGATCGTCTTGTTGCACTAGTTCATTTAGCCAGTCCAGCATTTTTTCACAGCCGTCGCCCATCTTTTCAATTTCGACTTTGGACTGTTCGATTGCCAGGACGGGTGTTTGGGCGACGCGGATGTCCAAATCGGTGAGCTTGGGTTTTTCTTTGAAATCTGTTGCTGGTACGATCCAGTTCAGAAACCGCACCAGCGGCGTCAAAAACGGCAGAAAGAGTAAAGTGTTTGTGATGTTGAATATTGAATGCGTGGTCGCGATCGCCACCGTCGTTTTGGGGTAAGTTGTTGCCCCATCGATAACCGTTGGCTCGGAAACGCCACCACCTACGACCCATTGGATTAGTTCTATATACCAACTGAAAATAAAGGTGATCCAAAACACACCGATGATATTGAAGATGATGTGAAAGTAGGCCGCGCGGCGCGCATTGGTTGTTGCTCCCAGAGAAGCCAGAAACGCCGTAATCGTTGTTCCTATGTTCTCGCCCAAGACAAGTGCCGCCGCTGTTTCAAAGGGGATGACCCCTTGAACGGCAAGCGAAATGGTGATCCCCAGTGTCGCCGAGGAAGACTGCACCAGCACCGTCAGGATGCATCCAACCAAAGCACACTTCAACACGCCCAAATAGGAGGTGGCTTGGAACTGGTGAAACCAGGCTTCAAAGTCCGGCAACTCCTTGATCATTCCGCAAGCATCTTTCATCAGCTCCAGGCCGAAGAAAATCATGCCAACGCCCATCAGCGCCATCGCCCAATATCGTATTCGTTCCCGCTTGGAAAACAGATAACCAAAGGAGGCAAACCCGAGCAACGGCAAGCCATATTTGCCAATTTTTAAAACCAGCACCCAACCGGTTATCGTTGTGCCGATGTTGGCGCCCAAGATAATGCCCACGGCTTGGACCAGTGTCATGACTCCACTGTTGACTAGGCCCACAACCATCACGGTTGTGATTGAGCTCGACTGGACAACACAAGTAACAAACACGCCGCAAATTGTGGCTGCAATGCGGTTTGTTGTGACGGCGCTAATGAGCCTGCGCAGACTTTGGCCTGCAACAGCCTGCATTCCATCGGACATGTTCTTCATGCCCAGCAGGAAAATGCCTAATCCACCAACTAACTCAAAAACCAATTTGATGATCGCGGCCGAATCCATAGAACTCGCTTTTTAAAGGAGAAGTCGGTAAACTCTTCGAAGTTCGCTATAATATGTCTTGGCAAACAAGTCGGAAACCTCTAATTGGAAATATCTCAATGAAACGATTTTCGTGGTCAGTCGGTGACTTCCTGGTGTACAGGAAGTCGAAAGTCAGCAAGAACCCCGGACCAAGGGCGAAAAATGTCTCGCCATCGGCAAGAGGCGATTCTTATGGCTATACCGTTGACAAGTACTGGATCGTCAAAGATGTGCTGCCAGAGGGATCGCTGCTTGTTAAAACCATGCGTGGCAAAGAGCTGACGTTGCCTAGCGATGACCCAGCTTTACGTAAGCCGTACATTTGGGAAAGATGGTTCTTGAGAAAGCGTTTCAGGTTACTGAGCGAATCATTGCAACAGCGCACAGAACCCGCTTAAATTGTGAAGGCGTTTTCTGCTGTCCTGACCTCGTTGACGGCTTTGTACGGACATTAGATGCGTGAAGAGCGAAATAAAAAAGGCAACGGCAACCGTTGCCTTGAATCAACTCATCTGACAATCACCCGGCATCTTCTCCTGACTCTGCCTACCAGAGCGACCCGTGCGAGCACCTCGGAGTACCTCGGAGTACCTCGGAGTACCTTGGAGTACCTTGGAGTACCTTTGAGCACCAACTGATTTTACTTGCCGAACATTGTTACGTTACTTGTATTCAGTCAGGCCAACAATCTCCCCGTTGGGCCCCGTGAAAAACGAGTACTTTTCGCGAGCGTAGTTCTCGTTCTCCAACGCATAGCCTTCCTCCTTCAACTTGTCACAGATGGGAATGATGTTATCGACCAGCAACATAAAGTGGTTGTGGTTGGTGTTGCCGATTGCCTGGAGCCCAAAGCCGCCCGGTGCCGGCAACGAGAAATGCACTTTGCAGTCGCCTGCCTGAAGCTCCATGACAAGCATTCCCTCAATGCCTGGGCCACGCAGAACCGAAGCATTGGTCATTTTGAAGCCAAGAATTTCGCGGTACAGCTTGAGTGTTTCTTCAAGCTTCATAACGTGAACACAAACATTCTTGATGCCAATGACTTTTCCAATCGCTTTTTCCTGCCTAGTGGCATCAATCTTCTTGGCGTCTTCACCCTGATTCGATTCTTGGGCAATCAACGTCTGAGCACTCAAACAAAAGACAACGAACAAGGAAAATAGAGCTCGCCCACCGCTGCCAAGATTCTGTAAAGAAACAAACTGTTGAAGACTAAACTTCTGCATGGTCATGACTCCCTGTTAATAATTCGCGAATTAAGAAAAGGACTTTTGAGGTTTCAACAAAAAATTTCGATGGGTTGTTTGCGTCGATGCTTTGAGTACAGATCGGCACCGGCAAGCAACCGCAAAAACCAAAAAAAAGCCGGGGCAAACTAGCCCCGGCTTTAAAGTTAATCAACTTGCGTTGTTATCGGTTGCGTCGCCGCATACCCAAGAAGCAAGTTGCTCCAAGTGCAAGTAGCGTTGTTGAAGCAGGTTCAGGAATTGCATTTGGAGTAAACACCGCTGTGAAACTTCCCAACCTTGCAATTTCTGCGTTTGGAACAGATGTTGTGCCAAAGTCAACATGCGTCACGTAAAGCAAATCCAGTGAGTTCGTGCCCGCCGGAATGGTTGCCGTACCAGTATTGACCGTACCGTCACCATGATCAAGAAGTACCGTATCGTTAGTACCTCCGAACTCATTACCCAGGAACACGTTGGCGCCATCAATGTTGACTTGAAGGAAACGTGATATCGGGTTGGCAACAAGCCCCAGTTGTTCCACTTGAAAGGACAGCTGACCACCCAATGCGAATTCGGGAATGGAAAGGCCAGTCACACCGATACTGAAGAAGGTGTCAGAGCCGTTTCCTGTAAGCGTTCCAACGCCTCCAGCAGCAGCGAATCCCGCTGCGCCATTACCGCCAGTTACAGCGCCAGGCCCTGTCGTAAAATCTTCGTTGATCAGAGTAATCTGAGCAGTCGAAATTGAGGTGAACGCGAGCACTGCAATCAGTGCCACTGCGTGAGTCAAAAAATGTTTCATACGTTACTCTCCTTTTGGAATGTGGGTGTCGATCAAATTGTTAACGAACTGAACAGTCCGAGATGTTAGTAAGGTAATCGGCGTTTCACCCCAATGCAACTCAAAAGGGTGTCTCCCCTGAAATGTTCCTGATAAACCTGAAATCAAAACCAAACATTAAAAACCTAAGTGTTTTTAGACATTTTCTTGCTAACAGAGCTATTTCCCCCTCTCAGAGCGACTTTCAGATTTGCTCGTTAACAGAACCTGACTCTTTGACATATAATATCATGGAATCGGATAATCCGGATAATAATCGTGACGCGTCCTTCGTTGCGCAACTCACCGCCTACCAGCAGAATTTGCTTGTTTATGTCCGTTGTTTGATGCCCGGTGACGAAAACGCGGACGAGGTCCTGCAGAGAACAAACGCGAAAATCTGGGAGAAACGTGAAAGCTTCCAAATCGGTTCAAATTTCCGGGCTTGGGCAATGGCGGTTGCGCGATATGAAGTGCTAAGTTACCGAAAACAGTTGGCCCGCGACGCACGGATCGTGCTATCTGACGAGCTTGAGCAGACGATTGCTGAGGAAGTCAAGAAATTCCAAGATAACTTTGCCGATAGACGCGGTGCCTTGGAAGCCTGCCTAAACGAACTGGACACTAACAGTCGCCGGATGCTGTTGGCTCGTTACTCAAGCCCCGTTTCTGTTAGTGAGCTGGCTAAGCATTTTGGTCGCTCGGCGGGTGGTTTCCGTGTCACACTCTCTCGTCTTCGCAGCAAATTGATGGAATGCGTCGAAGCAAAATTACAGGCAAGTGGGGGTATTTCGTGAAGAATTCTGAGCGCGATGAGTTGTTAGACGAATTACTTGATGGCTCGATCAGTGAGGCCGATTTGTTGCGTATCGAATCGGAATTGTTGGTCGATCCGGATGTTCGTCAAACGTACTACAATCGTTTGCAATTGCACGTCATGCTGGAACAGCTCGCCAGTGAGTCGCCAGTGGATCTAAGCGAATTTAAAAATTCGCAGGGTCTACATTGGGGTAATCGAGCCTCGCTTGTCGCGGGTGTTCTGATTGGTTTGGCAGCCAGCCTGATAGTCGCTTTTTTTGTCCTCCGTTCAACCGATCAACCACCACAGATGGCGAGGGCTGCCTCAACCGAGGAGTCCGCCAGTGGCTTTGCGGTGTTGGCTGGACAATCCGGTGCAGTTTGGAAAAACAACTCTATCCAGGTTGGTGACTTGGTTCCCGTAGGTGAAGTGCGTTTGGAATCAGGGACGGTTCAGCTGGAACTTTTTAGCGGCGTCCAAATGGTACTTAGCGGCGATTGCCTCTTCTCAGTTGACTCGCCGATGCAGGTCACGATGAATCACGGAAGCGTTCGTATACGTGTACCCGAACCAGCAGAAGGTTTTACGATCAAGACTTCCTCCGGTGACATTGTGGACTTGGGAACGGAGTTCGCGCTGGAAGTTAGTTCAGACCGATCTGACGTGCGTGTGATAGATGGTGAAGTTGAATTACGAGATGATAAGGAAGATCCAATCCGAGTTGCAAGTGGCAACTCGATGCGACTGTCTCGTACCGGTCCTCGTGAGAGTATTGAGGATCAAATCGAGCTGATTGGGCCAATAGATTTCCAAGCGTTGCTGCGTGGTCAACAAAAGGACCGTTTGGCAAGCTGGAAATCGAAAGAAGCATCCATTCAAAACGACCCACGACTTTTGGGCCACTATTTGCTTTCGACAACGGTTCCTCAGCAGTACGAATTAGCGAACTTCGCATCCAAGCGTGCCGATGCCGCGAGTGCTGGGGCAATTGTCGCGGCCCAGCGTACCAGTGATCGCTGGGGAAGACCCGGCAAGGCTCTGGACTTTAGTCATATAGGCAGCCGAATAAGAGTCCGCGTCGATGGGGAGCATCGCGGTTTGACGCTCAATGCGTGGGTAAAAATTAATAGTTTGGATCGCTGGTACAATTCGTTATTTTTAACTGATGGTCACGAAGACTTCGAACCGCATTGGCAAATCATGAATGATGGTCGGATCTTTTTCTCGGTCAAACTTCCACAGTCAAGGACAGGTTCACCCGATGAGGAATTTCAACATATTTATTTCTCACCGCCGGTATGGAATCCTTCGCTCAGTGGACGGTGGATGATGTTGAGTGTGACATACGATGTCGACAACAAACGAGTAACTCATTTCGTGAACGGCCAAAGTGTTAGCCGAGAGGTGATCGAGGACGAAGATCTCGTTGAAAAAATTAGGGTTGGCGCTTCATCGCTTTGCAATTGGAGTGACCCTCAACCGATGTATCGCTCCGACGCTGAGTTCGTGGTTCGCAATTTGAATGGCAGCATGGACGAATTTTCGATTTACTCGGGAGCTTTGTCCAACGACGAAATTCGGAGCTTGTTTCAAGCAGGAAATCCAAATGAACTTTAAGCACCGATGAGTTAGGTGCTTCGGCCGCCGAATACCTGCCTCCCACCTGCAATTTGCGCGTCACGCTTTTGCACCCAAGATGTCTCGACAACAGCCGCTTTCAACACATGTGCGTGCCGGCAGGTTGTGGTAGCTGCCACGCGGGGGTGGCAAAACAATCGAGGAAATCGTAGTTTTTAGTAACTTTAAGAACACGTTTATCCAAAAAGATTCGAAAAAAACGAACGATTTAGCTCTAATGAGAAACAGAATAAACACAAAACGTATTGGTAAATTTGTTGTGCGTGAATCTACAAAATATCGAACCGGTCTAACGCGATGCGCCGACGGCGCTCCGATGAGGATCTGTTTGGCAGTCCTTGTGATTGCAGTTTTCGTTTCTTCAATCCTTGCTGGCAAAACACTGCCGGCGCAGGAGAACGCAGCTGAAATTCAGTTAAAGGAAAACAGCGTCCGCGTTCCGGTTCGCAATCTTGAGAAAACACTCAAGCTTTATCGCGAAATTCTTGGGTTCAGTCTCGACGGAGTTGAGGTGCTTCATGGAAAAGATGTCGACGGAACGCTGGTGATGAAACTCAGCGGGAGCGAATGTAAAGTAAATCTTTTACTTCCCTCATTAGAAAACGACGCCAACGCCCAGCCTAGTGTGAACGGAAGCCATAATTACGTACTTTCGGTGCCTGATGTTGTTTCGGTTTGCGACAAACTGAAAGCCGAGGGGTACGAGTTAAACAATGACGACTACGGGCGCGACAAGTACTCTTTTTTCTCCGGCCCCAATGGCGAGACAATCAGCCTGACATCGTTTCCCGTTGCTACAAAGGCGGACGACTGGAAGGAGCTGCTGGATGAAAACCTCTCCCAATGGGAAGCCCACACTGGCGTTGCTCACAAGTCAGTAGAGGTTCCCGGACGTGCTCGCTCCAAAAGCGAAAACGGAATCGATGGCGACGAACCAATCGGTCTTGGCGATCCACTTGGCATTTACACAGTGAAGATGGTCGACGGCGAACCGATCCTGAAAGTCACCGGCCAGGTATTCGCGGGTTTGACATCTTTGGAAGAGTTTGATTCCTACCATCTGTCACTGCAGTTTCGTTGGGGTGAAAAAAAATGGGAACCCCGTTTAGATAAACTTCGTGACAGTGGACTGTTATTTCATTGCGTTGGGCCTCATGGTGCCGGATGGAATGCGTGGATGCAGTCTCTGGAATGCCAGATTCAAGAAGGCGATTGCGGCGATTTCATTCCGGTTGATAAGGCCAGAGCGTTCGCACAATTACGTGCCGACGGCACCGATCAACTTGCTGAATACGAAATCGGCGTGTATGACCCGTCAAAGCCTCTTAAGGAAGTGCGCGGAAAGATCGTCGTTCACCGACCATCGCTCGAGTTACCCAACGGTCAATGGAACACCATTGAAATCTATGCACTCGACACGCGCGCCATCTTTGTAGTCAACGGAATACCAAACATGGCGATCTTCGACGCCCAACAAACCGTGGATGGAAAGTTCCAGCCGCTCAACCGCGGCAAGCTTCAAATTCAATCAGAAGCTGCCGAACTCGAGTATCGCCGCATAAAGATTCGTCCAATTTCTGCTTTCCCCAAAGCACTTTCGAAGTTGGCAGAACGACCGCCGACAGATTGACCTCCGAACAATCGTTCGAGAACTGTTGGGCGTCCAATTCATTGGCCTGGGCGAGACGGGAACGGTCTTTCCCAAGAAGAAGGTTTCGCAACCCAACGAGTACTTTCAAACCGTCGCCCCTCCATCGTTTCAGTCGCGCAGCCACGGGGGCGTGAGGAGATCGCACCTGCGGACGAAGCGTTCTTCGTTTGGATGGCTCTGAACCGGATGGACTTTTGAGCAACAGAAAACCAGCCAGTCGCATTGCTGAAAAACTCGGTATCAAACTCAAGCACAGACAATACCGTACTCGCTGCCTGGTAGCGTACAATCAACTTCGGCAACCGCCAAAAACATCTCAGATCACCGGTAACAATTTTCACTAATCATGTCTTCAACACTACAACTTGCGTTTCTTCTCGGCGATGGCATCGGGCCCGAAATCGTTTCGGCTGCCGTCGAGGTTGCCAAAGCCGCGCTTCAAATGGAGACAATCGAAACTGAATGGCAGGAACTGCCCGTCGGACAAATCGCGATAGACGAATTCGGTCAAGCCGTTCCTAATCAGACGTTGGATGTGCTGGAGCAAGTCGATGGCTGGATTCTCGGGCCGCATGATAGTGCTTCCTATCCCGAGCCATATCTTTCTCAACTCAATCCGAGTGGTTCGATTCGTAAACACTTCGATCTCTTCGCCAACATTCGCCCAGCAAAACACTTTCCCGAGACCGAAGCGTTGTGTCCGGGAACCGATCTTGTGATCGTACGCGAGAACACCGAAGGATTTTACGCGGACCGCAATACGCATCAAGGGACCGGAGAATTTATGCCGACGCCTGACGTGGCGATCGCGATGGGCATCATTACGCGTCAGGCCGTCGAACGAATCGCGCATGTTGGTTTTCAGCTTGCCATGCAGCGGCGAAAGAAGCTGACGGTGGTTCACAAAGCCAACGTTTTGAAACTTACGACGGGGCTTTTTCGGGACGTGTGTTACGAAATCGCTGCGCTATATCCGGAGGTCACCGTAGACGATTTCCATATCGACGCGGTGACGGTACATTTACTTCGCCGCGCCCCGGAATTCGATGTTCTGGTGACTGAAAACATGTTCGGCGACATTCTTTCTGACATGACGGGCCAGCTGGCAGGATCACTCGGCATCGCACCGTCGATTAACGCTTCGGCGAATCGAGCGATGGCGCAAGCGGCGCATGGATCGGCGCCGGACATCGCAGGTCAGGGCTTGGCCAATCCGATCGCAATGATGCTTTCGACGGCGATGTTGCTGGAGTGGCTTAGCGAGCAAAAACAAAATCCAGCGCTGCTACGTGCGGCCAACTTGATCACCGAAAGCATAA
Source organism: uncultured Pirellulaceae bacterium (assembly GCA_937942355.1). GTDB lineage: Bacteria > Planctomycetota > Planctomycetia > Pirellulales > Pirellulaceae > Mariniblastus. The sequence continues at coordinate 14,799 of CALDEW010000050.1, forward strand.
CGCAGGTCGTCAGTGCAGGAACTTCGACGCCCGACATGGGCGGTTCGGCGTCAACCACAGAGTTTGCCTCGGCCGTTGTTTCAATGATTTTGACAAAACCGTAGCCGCGGGCTCAAACTATAACAGTGCCCTGAAGCCGCCAGCGACCGGGTCGTATCTTTGTCCGACGCAAATAACGTATCTCTCAGGCAGTGGCGTCGAACCATTTGGCCTTTAGATATTATTGGCCGATGTTGAAATCGAACGGTGAACGGATCGGAATGTTTACATTACAGGTCCGGTGTTCGCACTGGTTATCATTGGGCTCGCCGTGTTGGGTTCGTTCTTGATGCTGGTGATGCTCGCCTCGAGGGTACAAATGGCAAGAGGTACCGCAGATGCTCCCTTGGCAAGTCTGTTGCAGACCACGCTCTGCGGCCGAAACTTTATGGACGTTTCCAAGATCTGCCACATCATCAACGGCGTTCCCAAGCAGATGGAATATCGCAACGGCGAGATGCTTTACAACTGGCTTGCCAGCCCCATCCCGATGAAATGGATCTTTATCGCGGGAATCGTCTACAAGCAAATGTATGTCATATTCTCATACCATCGAGACTCGCCGGCAGCGATCTTGATCTACACGATGGTGTTTACGCGATTCTTCTTGTGTACGATTGCCAACGACTTGGGAACCTGAATTGTGAAGGCGGGACTCGGCCTAGTTCCCACGTACGCTACGCTGTCCCTGTTTTTTTCGCGTAGCGTGCTGGCACCGGCTTCAGAACTGCTGCCTGTCCCCGAGCCCTTGCCTGGCCTGTCTCCAATCCTCTTTCTGCTCCCACTTTGAATCTGCGCTTGGAGTTACCAGAAAAATCGAATCCGTTTCATTTAGTCGCTCCACCTCCTCAATTTTCACCTGGTGTCTGCGGACATTCAAATCTGAGCTGATTTCCTCACGGTTTGCGATGATGGTTGCCGGCACGTTTCTCAGGACTCGCCTCCAATGCCTGATGTTCGACAAATCAATATCACGCTTGGGCATGATGCCATACATCTTGAGGTCGTCAAAAAAATCGTTGCAGCAAGAATTTACAGTCAGGAAAATCGCATTTTGATCTTTGGCATTGGCAACAGACATTGGAGAGAGCTCCGTATCACGCAATAGTTCTTCGGACAGCGTCGCAAAGTACAAATTTTGGTTCCCGCCGATACTGTTGTAATACACCGGTTGTCCCCACCAATGAGGGCCTCGGGTCCAATTTTTATTGACTGCGTATGCCCCGAGTATCAGACTTCCCATGAGAATGGCATGCGCAAGACTCCAGCGACCGAAAGCTCGGTTGCTGTTTGGGCTGCGATTGGCCGAATTGGCCGGATTGGCCCGATATGATTTGGCATACTCAACCAGAACGTCGGTAGTGATTGCCGCAAATACTCCGAAATAAAACCCATGGCACCAATTGGGAATATCTTTCACAAGATCCCAGAAGTGTTGCGGATTAAGTGGAATGAAAGAAACTGGGAGATGGGCGGCTGTTGTTGTTCCCAGAAGAGTAACAAACGGAAAGATAGCATAAGCCATCAGCCCGGGATCGCGGGATCGGCGGGCGCAAAGACAACTGATCAATACACCGACAAACCCAATTGCGACGACATGTTCTGGAATCTGTTGGTCGAATTTAAACATCAACTCGTAGAAGGACGTCTTTCCATCGAGAGGGCGTATCCCGTTACCAAACTCTACAGGCAATGTGAATGACAAGCCGATACAGGATAACCCGAGCACGCAAATGGGAACATGTCGAAACCAGGGATTAGCGACGACCGAAGCCACCCAATTCACACCGACAAATCTGTTCAGGAGATAGCAGCCGACAATTAAAAAGGTCGGCAGTAGAGCCGATTGCCACAATGAAATATCCACCATGCAACTCAGGCTAATTACAAAAGGAAGGCCAGACCAAAGGGCAAACGCAGAAGCGACCTTTAATGAGTTGACGCGGTTGGACGCCAGTATCAAAAACAAGCTTGCAATCACCAAGGCATACGGGATCGCGATCACGCCTAGTCCCATCGCAGCAGACAATGAAAGCCCAGCTTGAGCTACGCAAAGCCGATCGTCTTTGGTTGGCAGGAATAGATCAGCGGCAAAGACTGCCAAAAACACTGCGCCGAAAACACTGTGCTTTCCGGTTTGCTGCAAGCCATATATTCCGAAGAAGCTTGAGGCAACCGTTAAAAAAAGTAACCAGTACATCCAGCTGCGATTCTTTAGTCCTAGGCGATTGACTACGTGGACAACCGCCAGTGCGGTTAAAAGACACAACGCCGGTTTCAATGACGCCGCGATAGTTGGAACGGGATACCACTGCTGCAATATCTGACACGGAAAGTAAAGCATCGCGATATAAGTTGGAGAGCCATTACTTTCGACTAACCCTAACTCTGACGTATTCAGGTATGCTGCCAGCCAGGAGATCGGAGAACTGTCCAGACTAAAAGGACAGACGAGCATCGCAAACATTCCCAGAGCAGATGAGCCGACGACTAAAGTTAGAATCGCAGGGTTCAGCAAGCCGGAGAAAATCCGCGCAACCAAGTCCGATGCCACTCCTCTTGCGAAAAAAAGCACACTCGCAAGAACACTCAGATCGATCAGATATTTCGCAATCACGAGCTCGTAACGCGGAACCGAAAAGAACAAATCGGCTAAATGCAACACAAGGAACTGCACGAGCACATAGAGCAAGCCTAACGCAATGATACGTAGCAGCAGGGTGCTCACCAAGTTCGATAGCTTTTGATTCCGCGCTAACCGTAACTCCAAGGCCAAACCTGGAATCAGTATTCCGATAAGAAGATGGAAAGTGGTAACTACTAAACAGATCAAAACCGCAAACATATGCGTC
>CALDEW010000051.1 GCA_937942355.1 uncultured Pirellulaceae bacterium
TATACCCCGCTGGCAGTCAGGTTTCCGTTTTTCGATCAGGAGACTTTTGCCCGGTGGCTTGCCGTAACTGCGCCTGCGGCTTGGTACGGCCTACTTGCGGTCGCTGGAAGCTGAAGTAGGCCGGATCGAGCTGGCCGAAACAAAAGTTGCCAGTGACACCGAAAGGAAGAGTCCACCTGCTCACCGGTGTCCATTGGTAAACAACGGCCAGCGCTGCTCCGGCTTTTTTGGATCTGCTGGCAGGCAGGTTTCCGTTTTTCGATCAGAAAATTTTGCCCAGTGGCTTGCCGTAACTGCGCCGGCGGCTTGGTACGGCCTACTTTATGCGGTGCCGGGGAGCCACTGTGATAGCACTATCGGCGAAAACGCATTGGTATTGCCGTTAACGCCTGAATCGAAGAAAAACATAGCTCTTTCCACCACGGCGCAGCCCTTCTCATGGATTGAGAATCGCGGCGTGGAGCTATCCATCATCGTTATCGTCAAGGAAGGCGTACGAGATGAGCCAATTCAAATTTTTCTTTTCTGCGGTTTCAATTCTGCGGCAGCATGCTGTTCGTTTGCCAGCACTTGGATGCGCCTGCGTGTTATCTTTGGCACCTCTTTCTACATGCTGCCAATCACAAACGCCCCCGCCTGGGCCGCAAAACATACGTGACTGGCGACCGCCTGTCACACCGGTAACCGTTAAGGGGCAAACACCCGCGCCGTCCCCGAACTTCCTGCAGCCCAAAACAGAGCTGGCAAATTTAAAACCGCCGCGCGATATCTTCACCCAAAGATCGCCTCAGCCTCAAGAACAATTCCCCGCCAGACCGCTCAACGCCATCCTGCCAAAAACCGCGACCAACCCCGACTTCAACCTGCAAAACGCCATGACCGAAGCCTTCGGCGAATCCGTTTCGCAAGCCAATGTGGAATCAACTTCATTCCCGCCATCCTTCCCTCGCACACTGCAGACCTCATCTTCTTCGGCTGATCCACTTTCTGAACTAACAGAGACAGCCGCCGAGAAAATTGGCGGCGTGAAAGATTGGGTCAGCGATCAAACCTCTGGCATACTCAGCGCCGCCTCGGACGGCACCACAGGCGGGTGGATGGATCGTCTATCGTCGATGCTCGGTAGAGCCGACATCAAAAAGATCGGTGGAAGCCTGTCGATCGTGCTCGGCGGTTACCTCGGATTGGTATGGCTGCTTCGCAAGATCAACCCCGCGGGCAACCAAGGCATTCCCACCGAAGTCCTCGAAGTCGTCGGCAACGCACCATTGGATAACCGCCAGAACCTGCAATTGGTCCGTTTGGGCAGCAAGCTCCTTCTGATGATCCATGGGCCCGACGGCACACAACCGATCGGCGAAGTTACCGATCCAGCAGAAGTTGATCATTTGGTGGCCCTTTGTAACGGACGAACACGCACGGCAAATTCTGCGATCAGTCACGCCGTCAATCGCTATCAATCCAACCCGGCCGTCGTCAATCCACTGAATCTGTCGGCCACTCAGCAATCCAATCTCACGCAACTGCTGTCAGTGTTCGACCAAAACAATCGCGAAAATTCTGGGCGATCATTCGAAGCGTAACTTGCTGGGCAGATTGGAAATTTACTCCGCATCCGTTGACCTCAACAGGCACAATTTTTTAAAAGTCTTGATGAATTCACCGTCCACACAATTTCGATTCGCATGGGCACTCATATTTGCCTTCGTGGCCGCGTGTACATGCATCGGACCTACCGAGACAGCGCGCGCTCAGTCGGCACCCGGTTTTTCATTGAATCAGTCGGCCGAATCGAGACTTGATTCTGTCGGGCCTGGGGTGGTGCAAGCAAGCGCCTCCCACCAGTTGCCGCCGGCGCTGCAGAACTATGCTTCCCGTCTTCAGTCGCCGTCTCCCGTTGCCGCATCTCAGATCCAGACCGACGGTGAAAGCACTTACTCCCCTGTTGCGGCCAACCAGCCTGGGCCACACCCCACCGATCATTCCGCGAATCAACCGGCGCCTTACGATCAAACCACTGGCCAACAATCGGTGCAGTCCTTCAACGACCTGCTGACCGACCAAGCCGAACAGATGCTCACGCGCGAAGGCACGGGGTCTTCGGTGAAGATCGCGATTCTGCTGGCTGCGCTATCGCTGGCTCCGGCGTTGATCCTGATGACAACCTGTTACGTGCGTGTGGTTGTCGTATTGACGCTGCTGCGACAAGCCTTTGGGGCTCAGCAATTGCCATCGACGCAGATTCTGACCGCGCTGTCCTTGTTTGTGACGTTTCTGGTGATGGCACCCACATGGAACGAGATTAAAACCCAAGCCATTGATCCTTACACGCAGACCGATTCGCAGATGACGTTTGACGAAGCGTTTCAAGAGGCTGTCATTCCTGTGAAACAGTTCATGGCCCGGCAAATTCGGTTGGCAAAAAATGAAGAATCAGTCGGAATGTTTTATCGTTACCTCCCCAAGCAAACCGGCAGCCAACCAACGCCGCCTCCGACATCGATTGATGACGTTCCGCTGAACGTGCTGATGCCGGCGTTCTTGGTCAGTGAACTAAAAGTAGCGTTTCTATTGGGCTTTCAAGTTTACCTGCCGTTTCTGATCGTCGACTTAGTGGTGTCTTCGGTGACCGTTTCGATGGGCATGGTGATGCTCCCACCGACGATGGTCAGTTTTCCATTGAAGTTAATCCTCTTCGTGATGGTCGACGGCTGGACCTTGGTCGTCGGCATGCTGATGCAAAGCTTCGGCCCCTTGTAGCCTTTCGGTCCCCGAAAGTGCGCTCGCGCGCACCCAACGCCCCAAACCCCAAAAAATAAAATGGACCCTCAAGACACAATCGACTTCAGCCGCGAAGCGCTCACCATGGTGGCCGTCGTCGGCGGTCCCATCCTGGCCGCAGGATTGGTCATCGGTTTGATCGTCGGCATCTTCCAAGCGATGACTCAGATTCAGGACCAAACGGTTTCGGCGGTACCAAAAATGTTGGGGATGCTGTTGGTCACGATCATGGTGTTACCTTGGATCGGCGAAGCGATGGTGGAGTACACCCGAGAAACACTGAGCACACCCAGAATCGGCGGAACTGCGCCGGTGGTCGCTGCCGACCCATCGCCGTTTAAATTTGCTTCGGCCACAACACGCCGGTTACCTAGCTTCGCCGATGGGCCTGTCGCTCGGATCGCCAACCTTCCACCAGCGGCGATGCCGGCGCTAAGACCAACGACGACGATGCCCACGATGAAACCTGCGGCCACCTCGATGCCGATCCACCCTTACGGTCAATCGACTGAGTCACCTGCCACAAATGGTTCCTCCATGCCTCAACTGCGACATCGCACCTTGCCGCAGAAGCCAGTGAAACAAATCGACCTCGAGGGATAGACTGTGAACCTGCTGGCAGTTTCCATTTTGGTTTTTGTTCGAATCCTTGCGGTCACCATGACCGCGCCGATTCTGGGCAGCCGCATCGTCGCATTAAAGACACGCTTGGCGATCGCCGCGCTGCTGATGATGCTGGCGATGCCACTGGTTCATGTTCCGGCAGACCTGACGACCGAAACTTTCGCCACCTCAAGCTGGCTACCGTTCCTTTTTTCCGAAGCCGCCATTGGAATCACGCTGGGGCTGGGCGTAACGATCATGTTCTCGGCCGCCAGCGCTGCGGGAACCGTCATCGGACAGATGACAGGCCTACAACTGGGCGAAGCAGGCGGCGGAGGTTCACAATCGCCAGTCAGCCACTTCTTTCACATCGTTTCGATCGCCGCGTTCGCACTCATTGGCGGTCCGGCGCTGGTCGTCACCGCGATGCTGGACACCTTCATCCAGATCCCATTAACGACGACCTTGGCCGAGGGCCCGATGATCGCGATGGTGACTGATTTATTGCAGCAAAGCTTCATGCTGACCCTCCGCGCAATTGGGCCGGTATTGATTGCCCTGTTTGTTTCCAACATCGTGATCGGTCTGATCAGTCGAACCTACCCGCAGATGAATTTGCTCGGTCTTGGACTCGGTTCGAACTTAGTCGTCATGTTCATGGCCGTGTTTCTATCTCTGGGCGGGACGGTTTGGCTGTTTGTGGATGACATTGAAACGACAATCGACTTTGTGAATCAAGGGCTTCAAGAAGCAAACGTTGCAGGCCCGTCCGCATTCTCGACGCCGTCGGAGGTGCTACGATGACACATTCGACCGCCGAAAAAAACCATGAAGCCTCGCCCTTGCGGCGTCAGAAAGCGAAATCAGAGGGCGATTTCCCGCGCAGTTTTGAACTGGCCGTAGCGCTGCAAGTCATCGGTTTTACGATCGTGGGGTTTTTGAGCTTAGACTCAATCTCCGCAGCTGTCTCCGCGGCCGCCACCAAATCATGGAAGGCTTATTCGATAAAGGATCTAAGTGGAGAGATCTCCGCCACCACAGGATTAGAATTGGTCAGCAACGTGATGTGGGCGGTGGTTCCGCTGATGTTGGGAAGTTGGCTGGTGGTGGTTGCTTCGCATTGGGTGCAGACGGGGCCCGTCTGGCAATCGGGAAAAGTTTCGGCCGACGCGAGTCGTCTATCGCCGGCCAATTGGGCAGGGCAAGTTTTCTCAATTTCGACGTGGAGCTACTTGTTCGTAGGGCTGCCAAAATTCGTTTTAGCGATCGCGGTGGCAGCGGTCAGTTTCTGGTGTCAGCGCGAAACAATTTTTGCGATGCCCTTTCAACCCATCAACCAGATCAGCCAAACGATCGTCAGCGTGCTGATGCAAATCACCTTTCATGTCGGGTTCGTGTTGCTGGCCAGTTCGGCGATCGACTACTGGATTCACTACTTGAGTTTCGAAAAACGTATCCGCATGACCGACCAAGAACTGCGTGAAGAAATCCGCGCCCAAGACGGTCAACCCTCCGTCAACGCTCAACGAAGGGCGCTGCACAGCAGGTCTGCCGCGTAGCCGTGTAGGCCGGATCGAGCTGGCCGAATTGGAAGAAAACGGTCGGTATTGGAATGAACATCATGTCTCCCTTCAATTCTATAAATCAGGAACAGAGGCCAGCGCTGCTCCGGCAGCCTTGACTGTTCCCGTTGAAGTGAATTGAGTTTTCGCATCTCGGAGAAAAAAGTTTTGCCCAGTGGCTTGCCGTAACTGCGCCTTCGGCTTGGTACGGCCTACTCCAGCAGCATCTCCAAATAACTAATCGTCGTCGGTTGGGACGTGATGCCAAGCCGTACTGCCAGCGACTCCAGATTTTCTTTCGCCGCTTCGATCTCTGATTTGTCAGCGACGACTTGCTCTAGTTCGACAAACGTTCCAACTCCCTCGACATCATCGAGGCACACTTCAATCTGCTGGCCTTCGAAAGAAACTTTGATGCTGTCACGCTTCTTGTTGACAGCAGCCACTGAGTGAAATCCTATACCAAATAACATGCGGCGAAACTTATCTTTATCGGAACCGTCAAATTCAAGCTCTATCTCTTCGCGCACTTTGGCACGTTGATCTAAATTGGGGCCTTTATAGGTCAGAATATGTTCGTCAGCGCGGCTACGAATTCGAAACGCGATGTCTTGCGCTGCAAAATCAAGTAAGGAATGGTTGAAGTACTCGTCACAGTGATCAGACGTAGAACCTGACATGACTTCCAAAGACTTCAATTGCTGGCGAATCACCTCATGCGAATCCACGGAAAATTTGAGTTCAACTTCAAACATCAGACGTCAGCCCTTGAATCGTTTTACGGTTTGCGAAGAGAATGTGAGAGGCTCCCGGCTTCGGTGAGCTTTCACATGCTCTCCTTGTTCCTTGAGATCTCAGACCCAAAAGATACCAGTGATTAAAAAAATTGCCATGTTGCTCGCCGTCGCCGTCATCGCATCTTTGGTCACGGTCTCCCATGCCGAGGAAAACGCCGGTCGTAAGTGGCCGACCGAAAAATGGGTTTCCATCAACGAAATCAAGCACGATGCGTTTGATCAGTTGCTGAAGAAATACGTCGATGACAACGGTCGGGTCAACTACAAAACGTGGGACACAAACTCGGCAGATCGAGCTCTGCTCAAAACCTATCTGGCGGACATGAGCCGCGCCAACCCTGACCAGCAAGCAACGCGCGAGGCAAAGCTGGCCTATTGGATCAACGCCTACAACGCCGTCACGATCGAGGGAATTCTACGGGTTTACCCCACGACCAGCATTCGCAATCACACAGCGAAAGTATTTGGGTACAACATCTGGAAGAACTTGATTTTCACCGCCGGCGACAAACGAGTTTCTCTCGAAGACATCGAACACAAGATTTTGCGGAAGATGGGGGAGCCACGAATACACTTCGCGATTGTATGTGCGTCGATCGGTTGCCCGCGACTGCTGAACGAAGCTTACGTTGCCGATCGGTTGGAACAACAGTTGGCCGTCAATACGAAAGATTTTTTTGGGCGGCAGCAAAACCTGCAGATCAACAAAAACGTGATTAAGTTAAGCCAGATCATCAGTTGGTTCGGTTCCGATTTCGGCGGCACCCAACAGCAACAGATGCAAATGCTCAGCCCGTATTTTCCTTCAGCGGCGCAAACATTGGTAGCCAGCGAAAACTATCGAGTAAGCTTTTTGAATTATGACTGGGATCTAAACACGCAGTAGTTCGTTCAATAGCACCGTTACGCGGGATCTTTATCAGGATCCACAACCGGCTAGTTTCGTCAGCAGACGTTGCACCACGGAGCTTGGATCTTCTGCACTATTGACCACGCCTGAAACGGCAACACGCGCTAACCCTGCGTCGCGCACTTGAGAAACGTTCTCAAGATTGATTCCTCCGATCGCAAACGCGGGGACCTCAATCTCCTTGGCCACCGCAGCGACAAGATCGACGCCGACGAAGTTTGTGAAACGCTTGGTCTGGGATTCAAATACGGGGCCAACGCCAATGTAGTCCGCACCCTCAGCGACCGCTTGCCGCGCCTGTTCAATAGTGTGAGTGGAAACACCGATCCACTTATTATCTCCGATCATCTTTCGCGCGGCGTCCACTGAAAGATCGTCTTGACCAAGATGCACGCCGGCGGCTCCCGCTGCGATGGCAAGATCCGTTCGATCGTTCATGATCCAAGCGGCCGAGGTTCCATCGACCAGACGGCCCAATCGTTGCCCGATCGCAACGTGATCTCGATCCGAAAAACGTTTATCCCGGAATTGGAATAACGTCACTCCGGCATGAATTAACTGTTTCACCTGTTCGTCGAATGCATTGTGACTTTCCATCCATCGCCGGCCGTCCAACAAAACGTAGACAGTGGGGCAGGGCAGGGCAGCAAAAGTTGGAGAGTCCATGTCGGAATCGCATTCTTATCGACCACTTAATTGGGCCAACAGAGAAAAAACTGGCTGAAAAAACGGCAGAAAAATTGACTTATTTGTCGGAAAAACACCGGAAACAAAGGCGTTGAAAACTCGTCAGCGACGCCAAATTGGCAGTTGATCTCCCTGAAAGCGATCAAGTCGTCCCGGCCCGCTGGCTCTGACAAGAAAAGAGAGCAATGCACTCAAGCAGTCGGTATTTCGAAAGGGCCTTCTCCTGCGTCAATCAATGCTACTCCGATTAAATCGCTGTTTGAAGGCTCCCTCCCCCCAAATACTCCAGCTTATGCCTGCGTAATGTAGGCTTGCCCCGGCTCAAACTGTGCCGCAATGGCTGATTGCGATTGACGTAAAAACCCGAGGAATTGATACTTAAAGTTCGGCAACCACCAAATCTATTGATTTCGCCGAAGCATGGATCGTTTTGTGGTGGTATTTTTAACAAGGAAGTTGGAGGCTGAGCCAATGAATTGGGGACCGGTATTATTGTGTTGCTGGCCGGGGCTTCCGGGCCTGTGGTTTCGCGGTCGCTGGTCATCTTTGATGCTGGCGCTCGTTTTTTCGGTTGTGCTGAATCTGGCGATCATTTCCACCTTTATATGGACGGGCATTTTCGTCGATGAAACATTTACGGCTGTCGCTTGGCCGGTGATTTTTTCGATTTGGGCTGCCGCCGCATGGATCGCGTTCCAAAATTTGCCTGACGTGATGTCAGTGAAGTCTCGAACAGGTCAAACCGTCTTAGATTCGTCTGACGCCTTGTTTCTTGACGCCAGAAGCGAATACTTAAAGGGTCACTGGGACGCGGCCGAAGGGTTGTTACTAAAACAGTTATCGCAAACGCCACGTGATGTCGAATCGCGATTGCTTTTGGCAACGTTATATAGGCACACGCGGAAATTCGATAACGCTTGGCGACAGCTTGAAACGCTGGAGATGTTTGACGAATCGGAAACGTGGCAGTCGGAAATTCTCCGGGAACGGAAGTTGCTAGAGTTAATCATTGATCATGAAAGCTCACCGCCAGATCGGCATGCCGAAAACAGTAAAACAAACAACGATGGATTCGTCAGAGTAAAGAAGATCAACCGGCAAGGAAAAGTCTTGGCGGTTGAAAAAGCAGTTTGAGAAAGCAGTTTGAGAAAGCGGTTTGAGAAAAGCGGCTTAAGCGTGGGGCAAGTTTTCAACCTGCCGTTACGTCTAAGGCACAAGGCAGGTTTCAAACCTGACCTATAGAAAATTAAATTACAAACCGATGATACATTTCGGTTTAAAATAGGGTTTATACGAGGACATTTGAATGTACGAAAGGTTTACCGACCGAGCCCGGAAAGTGATGCAGTTGGCCAATCAAGAGGCTCAACGATTCAATCACGAGTACATCGGGACCGAGCACATGTTGCTGGGATTGGTCAAAGAGGGGACTGGCGTCGCGGCAAACGTCCTGAAAAATTTGGATGTCGATCTTCGTAAGATTCGTTTGGAGGTTGAGAAACTTGTCCAAAGCGGTCCTGAGATGATCACGATGGGGAAGCTTCCTCAAACACCCCGCGCCAAGAAAGTCATCGAGTATTCGATGGAAGAAGCCCGTCAATTGGCACACAACTTCGTCGGCACCGAGCACATTTTGCTGGGGTTGCTGCGTGAACAAGAAGGCGTCGCGGCTCAAGTCTTGATGAACTTGGGTATGAAGCTGGAAGACGTCCGCGAAGAAGTCCTGAACCTGCTGGGCAATGGACTCGAAGGCGGCGAAGGTTCCGAACGTGGTGGTCGCGAGGGCGCAGGCGCTGGTGCCGGCGGCGGAGAGTCTTCTTCGGGCAAATCCGGCAAATCAAAAACCCCCGCCTTGGACAGCTTTGGTCGCGATCTGACCGAACTGGCCAAACAAAGCAAGCTCGACCCCGTCATTGGCCGCGCCGATGAAGTCGAACGGGCGATTCAGGTGCTCTGTCGGCGAACTAAAAATAACCCGGTGCTGCTGGGAGAAGCCGGTGTCGGTAAAACCGCCATCGTCGAAGGTTTCGCTCAGTTGGTCGTCTCTGGCGATGTGCCTGAGATCTTGGCCGATAAACGGATTGTCGTGCTGGATTTGGCGATGATGGTCGCCGGCACAAAGTATCGTGGCCAGTTCGAAGAACGTATCAAAGCGGTCATGAACGAAGTCCGCCGCGCCAAGAACACCATTCTCTTCATCGACGAACTTCACACGCTTGTTGGTGCCGGTGGCGCAGAAGGCGCGATCGACGCGGCAAACGTCCTCAAGCCGGCGCTCGCCCGTGGCGAAATTCAATGTATCGGCGCGACGACGCTGGACGAGTATCGAAAGTACATCGAAAAGGACAACGCTCTGGCGCGACGTTTCCAGGAAATCATCGTCGAACCAACGTCTCAGGACGAAACGGTTGAGATCCTTAAAGGATTACGAAAGCGGTACGAAGAACATCATCGTGTTCAGATCACCGACGATGCGGTTGTTTCTGCGGTCGACCTATCCAGCCGCTACATCACCGGACGTTGCTTGCCCGATAAAGCCATCGACGTGATCGACGAAGCCGGTGCCCGCGTGAGATTACGCACGATGACGCGTCCGCCAGACCTAAAAGAGATCGACGAAGACATCGAACGTCTGAACAAGGAAAAAGAAGACGCCGTTGCGAATCAAGATTTCGAAAAAGCGGCCTCCTTGCGTGATCAAGCCGACAAACTTCGTAAGAAGAAGGATCAGATCAAACGCGAATGGCGTGAGAAGTCACAGCAGACCGATGGCGTCGTCGATGAAGAGATTATCGCTGAGGTAATTTCTAAGATGACCGGCGTTCCGCTGACACGTCTGTCGACTGAAGATTCGCTCCGTCTGATGAAGATGGAAGAGGAACTGCACAAGACAGTCGTCAGCCAATCCAACGCAGTCAAATCAATCTCCAAAGCTGTTCGACGCAGCCGCAGTGGTCTCAAAGATCCTCGCCGGCCGATCGGTTGCTTTATGTTTGCCGGTCCGACGGGTGTTGGTAAGACGTTGTTGGCCAAAGCGCTGGCCGAGTTCATGTTCGGCGACAGCGAAGCTTTGGTGACGATCGACATGTCCGAGTACATGGAGAAGCACAACCTGTCGCGTCTGATCGGTGCCCCTCCGGGATACGTTGGCTACGAAGAAGGTGGCCAGTTGACCGAAAAGATTCGACGTCGACCTTACAGCGTCGTGCTGCTGGACGAAATCGAGAAGGCTCATCCAGACATCTTCAACACGCTGTTGCAGGTGATGGAAGAAGGACGCTTGACCGATTCATTCGGACGCAACATCGACTTCAAGAACGTTATTTTGATCATGACCACCAACGTCGGTGCTCATCAGATCAAAAACGAATCTGGATTCGGTTTACCAAGTGCCGGCGACGATCAATCCTTCGAAAGCATGAAGGAACGAGTTTACGACGAGATCAACAAAGCGTTCCGACCTGAGTTTTTGAATCGTCTTTCAGAAGAACCGATCATTTTCCGTCACTTGGAGAAGAAGGATCTCGAGATTGTTGTCGATTTCGAATTGGCCAAGATTTTGGAGCGATTGGAAGAGCGCGGTTACAAGCTGGAGCTGACTGACGATGCGAAGAAGTTCTTGATCAAAAAGGGAACCAACCTCGACTACGGTGCTCGTCCACTACGTCGGGCACTAGAGAACTATGTCGAAGATCCGCTATCGGAAGAACTGCTTAAAGGTTCCTTCGAAGGCAAGAACAAGATCGTCGTCGAAGGTGTCCGTGATGACGATGGCAAGTTGACGCAACTGAAGTTCAACAGCGAATGGGTGGAACCACCGGCCCAAGAGAAACCAGACGAAAGCGCTGACGAAGCCGTAGGCGTGGGTGCTGGCGAAGGCGAAGAGGCTGCCGGTGAAGATACTGGCTCCGAAGAATAGAACTTTGGGTTCCAAATGTTTAATTGCAAAAGGCTGCGGTGTTTACCGCAGCCTTTTTTGTTGGAGCAGGGCCGTTGAGCCATCTTAGTCGAGAAATTTCCTGAGCTCTTGAGCCAGCGCGTCAAAGTTCTCTTTCAGTTCCGCAAACACTTCTTCGCCACCTTCGAGTTTATCGCTGGCTCCCATTTGTTCGATCTTCGAAGCGGACTCAAACGGGGCTTTGGTGTTCAAGAACAAGACAGAACCTTTGACTTTGTGAGCTACCTTTTTCACCAAATCTCCGTCGCCAGCAGCGACGCCTTCGCCAAGTCGTTGTAGCAGATCGGGCAACTCATCCAGAAAGATAGAAACCAGCTCTCGCAACAAACCAGCATCGTGCCCGGTCGCTTTGGCGGCCAGTTCCCAGTCTACATGTCCATCGTTTGTCGGCGCATCGTTTGTCGGCGCATCGTTTGACAGCGCATCGTTTGACGGCACACTGGTCTCAAGTTCTAACAACGGCTCTCGCGTTTCAACCGATGCCGCTTGGGGGACTGATTCACCCGCATCCTCCACGCTGGATTTTGCAGAGTCTTCTTCCGGTTCAATCAACGATTTGATCTTCGCCATAAAGGCATTGATGCGGATTGGCTTGGAGAGATAGTCGTCCATACCAGATTCAATACAAAGCTCTCGGTCGCCTTTCATGGCATGGGCCGTCATTGCAACGATTAATTGATGGCCGCCCGTTTCTTTTTCTTTGGCGCGAATCGCGCGCGTCGCATCCAGCCCGTCCATGATCGGCATCTGGACATCCATCAACACCAAATCATACGTACCATTGGCAACCATCATGACGGCTTCTTTGCCATTGTCGGCCACATCGACATGGTGTCCCTGTTTCTCCAACGTACTGACGGCCAACCTCTGATTCACTTTGTTGTCCTCAGCCAGCAACACATTGAGCTTCTTCTTAATTGCGACGGGCCATGATTTTGAAGGTGTCTCCTCTCTTGGAATAGCATTGGTCGTGCTCAATCCCATCACGTCGATAATGCTGTTGAACAGCTCTGACTGCGTCACGGGTTTCATAATACAACTGGCAATTTTTAGACGCTCGCGGTCTTTCACATCGCCCACCCGCGTCGCAGATGTCAGCATGATGATAGGGATATCACGAATCGCTTCTTCGGCGTTTCGAATTTGTTCTGCCATCATGAAACCATCGGTGTCGGGCATTTGGACGTCCGACAGCACCAATTGAAATGGCGTTCCTTTTTCCGCTTGTTCGCGCAGCAGCTGGAGCGCCGGTTCGGGCGCAGAACAGGTCGCCGGCAGCATCCCCCAGCTGTGCAACATTTCCTTTAAGATCAACCGATTAGTCTCGTTGTCGTCGACCACCAAAACGCGCGTGCCACCGACAACAACAGGCATCCGGTTCAGTTCCGATTCGTCGCCGATGCTGACGTCTACGGTAAAGTAGAATTCACTGCCCTGGTTGGGAGTGCTTCGGACACCGATCGTGCCCCCCATCATTTCCACCAGCCGTGAAGAGATAGTAAGTCCCAATCCAGTCCCACCATAACGGCGCGTGGTCGAAGTATCGGCCTGCTGGAATTCCGCAAAGACCTTTTCGCAGGCCTCTTCGGACATACCGATTCCAGTGTCGCAAACCCTGATCAGCAACGTTACCTCGTCTTCGGTACGTTGGCTGAGACCAATATCGACGAAGACTTCACCTTCCTGGGTGAATTTGATTGCGTTGCCCACCAAATTAATGATCACCTGCCGAAGTCTGCCGATGTCTCCGCAGAGGGCTTCGGGAACTTCGTTCTGGACGCGGAAAGCAAGTTCGAGCTCTTTCGAGTGGGCACGCATGGCAAGTGATTTCATCGTACCGCCAATCGAACGGCGCAGTCCAAAACCGACCGGATCGAGTTCTAGTTTTCCAGCTTCGATCTTTGAGAAGTCCAAAATATCGTTGATCACGCGCAACAAAGATTCGCCTGATCCTTGAATCATCTCCAAGTAGTCGTGTTGAGCTTGCTCCAGCTGCGTGTCTTGTAGTAGCTCCGTCATCCCAATGATGGCGTTCATCGGCGTGCGAATCTCATGGCTCATATTGGCTAAGAAATCACTTTTGGCTCGATTCGCCTCATCGGCGGCATCTTTTGCGGCTGACAACTGCTGATTTGTTTCGATTGATTTCGTGATGTCGCGTGCGATCCCGACCAGCCCAGTGACTTCGCCGGCGTCATCAAACAAAGGCACTTTGCTGGTCAGCAACCAAATTTCGTTCCCATCGGCGTCGCAAGTCATCTCTTGTTGATCAATCAGTGGGCGTCCTTCACGCATCGCCATCTGATCGTCTGCGACGTAATTAGAGGCCATCTCTGGCGGCCAGAAGTCAAAGTCGGTCTTGCCGATCACTTCATCGATAGAATCAACTTTAAGTGAGTTGAGAAAAGCTTGATTGACGTTGATAAATCGTCCGTGCCGGTCTTTGAGAAAAATCAAATCCGGCACATTGTCGATAATCGTTTTTAGTCGGTCTCGTTCGCGTCCAAGTTCGGCTTCGGCAAGCTTTTGTTCGGTGATGCAGCGTGAGATTCCAAAGGTGCCAACGGGTTTACCTTGCAAATCCTTCAACGGCAGTTTCGTCGTCGCGATCCAACTTTCGCTGCCATCGATCTCAATTTCACGTTCCACTTTCTCGATGATGTCGATTTCGCCTTTGTAAAGGGCCAATTCATCCTTCATGCGATCACCGATTTCTGTCAAAACGTCGACATCGGTAAGGCCAACCATTTCATCGGGCGATTCCAGCTGATACTTTGCTGCCATCGACTGACTGACGCGCAAGAATCTACTTTGCGCATCCTTGAAATAAACATAGTGTGGAATCGCATCCAAAAGGGCTTTGAGTAGATAGCGCTCGCGATCGCTGGCTTCTTCCATATGCTTGTTTTCAGAGATGTCGTGATAGACGACTTGGTAACCGATTGCCTGTCCGGCGTTATTGAGCACCGGAAAAGTGAACGTTTCAATATAGGCAAGTGTATTTCCTGGGCGCAGGTGTTTTTCGGTCGTCCGAAAGAGGTCACGCTGCTTGAGAACGTTTTGATCCTTTTGCGTAATTCGCGTCGCCACATCTGCCGGGAATAAATCGAAACTCGTTTTGCCAATTAAGTCAGCAAAACTCTGTCCGGTGACCTCGCAGTACTTTTTATTGGCGAAAATAATCCTGCCATCGGTGTCTTTGCAAACCACACTCATCGGAATAGCCTCAGCCAGCGAATGGTAGGCGGATTCGACGTTTCTCAGCCGGCGATGCTCGATCTCACGGTCGGTAACATCGGATGCGACGCCGCCAATACGGTTTGGGTTTCCAGAAAGTACCGTGACGCGGTCTTCGATCCACCTTTGCTCACCGTTGGGCTGCACGACTCGATAAGTTAAGGTGGTTTGGGAGTTTTGGGTAAGGCTGCCTAGCTGTTGGTTGAGTTGAGCAAGATCTTCTGCGAGCACAAATTCTGATCGCCAGTTTGCTTTTGTCGAAAGTTCTTGCGGATTCCAACCGAAGATTTCTTGGGCGGACGGGCTCAGGTAGAGCAGCTTTCCGGATTTAGTATCTGCCACCCAGAAGACGCTTTGGGAGCCCTCGACAAGCGAAATTAGGTGCTCGGGCCGTTGTTTTTGGCTATCACCGTCCTGCGCTGTACTGTTCTGGCTCATTCTGATTGACTCCTCTTAACCGTCGATCGTTTTTTAACAGGTTTTAGTTATTCTATTGGTTCCGGGTTGGCGAAGCAAAGACAATTCGGTCTGATTCATTCCTTCACCTCCTTCGATCGTCGCAAACGAAATGCCCAGTTCTATTCTTGAAGCCTTAGGTTTTCTGATTGGAGTGTTCATCGGAGTTGTGTTGGGAATGACCGGCGGCGGGGGCTCATTGCTGCTGCCCACATTCACATATATTTTCGGGGCACCGGTAGGACTCGCTACCGCCTATACGTTGATCCTGACTGGAGCTACTGCTGCCATCGGCGTTGTGCCTCGTATCCGCAAGAAAGAAGTCGACTACGCCACCGCGATCACATTGTCCGTGCCGGTACTGCTGGGAACGCTGCTGGTTCGGGGATGGTTGTTTGCCAAGGTGCCGGCTGTTCTTTTTGAGATTGGCGGCTTTCAACTGGGCAAGCGCACATTCGTGATGATGATCTTTGCCAGCATCGTGTTGTTGTCGTGGGCAACGATGATCGGTTTGATCGGCCGCAACCTCAAACCCAATCCGAATCTACGAACGGAACAGCCGTTGCGCTATTTTGGAATTTTGTCGATCTGCGGTTTGGCGATTGGAATTCTGACCGCGTTCATCGGAGCAGGGGGGGGCGTGATGCTGGTGCCCCTGATGGTGATCGTGATGGGGCTGGAGATGCGAACGGTTGTGGGCACCACGTTGTTGATCGTCGCGATCAAATCAACCATCGGTTTCGCAGGTGATTTGTGGACGCAGGGAGCGGCAATTAGCGTTCCCTTTTTAGCTCAATTCCTGGCCGCAATGATCGTTGGTGTGTTGTTGGGGTCGGCAGTTTCCAACCGAATTTCGCCAAACACATTAAAGATCGGTTTCGCGTGGTTTCTTCTGTTCATCGCGCTGTTTGTGATCATTAAAGAGGCTTTCCTGTAGGCTCTGGAGTTTGCTTCTAATTTCAAACTTGGGTAACATAGCTCAAGCCGGATGTCA
This sequence comes from uncultured Pirellulaceae bacterium, assembly GCA_937942355.1. GTDB lineage: Bacteria > Planctomycetota > Planctomycetia > Pirellulales > Pirellulaceae > Mariniblastus. The sequence continues at coordinate 15,986 of CALDEW010000051.1, forward strand.
CCTTTCGCCAACTAAAACTCTCTCACGTTTGCTATGACAAATCCTCTTCGATCTTGGTTGCCTTTGTTGATTTTGTTGTTGACCCTTTCGGCAATCAATAGCGGGTGTGACTTAGGTACTTACGCGCAGCGCGCCGAGACTTCAGCCAAGGAGTACACTCCGCCTGTCGTCAAACAGCAGGCGGATGCCGCCGATGATAAGAAAGAAGAAGTACAGTAGCCCAACAGTACAGACGTCACCGGCAGCTGAGAGTTGGACGGCGAGACGGCCGCGAAGGCGATAAGACGTGACGTACATCACGTTGTTTTAGGTGGTCCTGCCGACAAAAAAAGTGGTCCGTACGTTCAAAGGGGGGCGACTGGATTTTGTGATCAAGGCTGACGGCACTTTTACTGTGGAAGAAGTCATGGATGGTGTGGAGGCCAAGTACCGTGGCAATTGGACGGCAACCGGAAACCAGGTTTCACTCGACCAAACTCATAAGGGAAACAAACCTGAGAAGGATAAGTTGGTTGGCCCGGTATACGGTGACACGATGAACCTTATCCTTGCCAGAGGGCCAATCGAGATTCTGATCGTGCTTAATAAAAAGTAGCGCGAACATCTATCTGTCTATACTTTGGGGCTTCCTCCGTGGCCCGAATCGGCGAAATCAGGCAAGAATTCCATCGTTCCGCGGTTGGGAATTTCCCGGTGATCTTCTATAACGTGAGGCGCAGAATCTGCTACTGTTTGGGCCAATTTCCCAGCAGTTCGCCTACTTTAGAATCAAACTCAAATGACAACGACTCCCGACCCTCAAGACATTCCCAGCCGCTTCGATTTTGAAACGGCGCAGGACAAGATCTATGACGCTTGGCAATCCGGCGGCTGGTTCCATGCCGAGCCCGATTCCAAGAAAAAGCCTTATACCATTGTCATTCCCCCGCCCAATGTCACCGGCGCGTTGCACTTGGGCCATGCGCTAAACAACACGCTTCAAGACGTCGTGATCCGCATGAAACGGATGCAGGGTTTTAACGCGCTGTGGATGCCCGGCACCGATCACGCGGGTATCGCCACTCAGGCGCGTGTCGAAAAACGAATTAAGGATCTTGAAGGCAAGTCCCGTCATGATCTGGGGCGCGCGGAACTGGTCAATCGTATCTGGCAATGGAAAGAACAATACGAAGAACGAATCCTTGGCCAGCTGAAAAAGATGGGTTGCAGCTGTGACTGGGAGCGAACCCGTTTCACCTTGGACGATACCTGTGCCCGCGCCGTTCGAAAGACGTTCTTTGACCTGTTTCAAAAGTCATTAATCTATCGCGGAAAACGGCTGGTCAATTGGGACACGCATTTAGGTACCACCGTCAGCGACGATGAAGTTGAAAACAAATCGATCAACGGGCATTTCTGGCACTTCATGTACCCCGTGATCGATCCCAAACCGGGAGAGCCTCATCACGTCACCGTCGCCACGACGCGTCCAGAAACGATGCTGGGCGATACCGCGGTTGCCGTTCATCCTGATCCGGCCGCGGCATTGTCGAAGGTTGAATCGGAGTTGAAGGCGAAACTGAAAAAGGCGGCCGATAGTGAACACGCGGCAATCAACGATCAGATTGAAGCGCTGGCAAATCGACGCAAAGAAATGCTGAGCGATTTGGAGTTGCTGCGCGACATGGCCAATGATGGCCGGATGCTGAAACTGCCGTTGGCCGATCGCGAGATCCCTTTGGTGACCGACGTGTGGGCGAAGCCAGAACTTGGTTCGGGTTGCGTGAAGATTACACCAGCCCATGACCCCAACGACTACGAAGTCGGCAAAAGGGCAGGGCTGCCGATGATCAATATCATGAACGCCGACGGGACGCTCAACGCAGAAACCGGCAGCTATGTGGGTCTCTACATGAAGCAAGCCCGCACGAAAGTTGTCGATGATTTGGAGGCCTTGGGGTTGCTGAAGGAGGTCGAAGATCGGGCAATCGAGATGCCGATGTCCGATCGCAGCGGAACGCCGATCGAACCGTATTTGACCGATCAGTGGTTCGTTAAAATGGATCAGTTGGCCCAATCCGCGATGGACGTGGTTGAATCAGGTGAAGTCAAGATCACGCCCGAGCGATACATCAAAGGTTACCTTTCGTGGCTTGGTGAGAAGCGCGATTGGCCGATCTCGCGGCAACTGTGGTGGGGGCATCAGATCCCAGTTTGGTCTAAGGCATGCCCGGCCCAAGCGGACGCCGACAAATTGATCGCGGATATCAAAGCGCTTAAATCGTTCGACGAAAATCTGGCGTCCATCCAGACGGAAGCCTCCTCAGAAACGGATTCCGAAAAACGGGCGCAACTGGGGCTGCCAGATTTCACGCTGCACGTGTGTGTCGAGGATGCTTCGGAAGCGCTCGAGAAAGAGCTCGAATCGTTAGGTCTTGTTCGTGAAGAAGATGTATTGGATACGTGGTTCAGTTCAGCGCTGTGGCCGTTTTCGACTTTAGGATGGCCGGAGAAGACCAAGGAACTGGACTACTTTTATCCAACGTCGGCGCTGATCACCAGCCGCGACATCATCACGCTGTGGGTCGCGCGGATGGTGATTATGGGGTTGAACAATCTTGGGCAAGTCCCGTTCAACTCGGTCTTTATCCATCCAAAAATCTTGGACGGCAATGGCGAAACGATGTCAAAATCCAAGGGCAACGGCATCGACCCGTTGGATGTTATCGACAAGTTCGGCGCCGATGCGCTGCGGTTTGGCATGGCCAGTCTAACGACCGAAACTCAAGATGTGCGGATGCCGGTTCAGTTCGAATGCCCAGTCGAATCCTGCCAAGCGGCGATTCCGCAAACGGTCAAAAACCGTGTGCTGCCGGTGGTCGAATGCCCCAAATGCAAGAACAAATTTCGCACGCAGTGGGCCGAGAGTGAAGACGATCTAAAACTGCCGCGCGGTCCGGTGATCAGCGAACGTTTCGAAGTCGCGCGGAACTTCATGAACAAACTGTGGAACGCGTCCCGTTTTGCAATGCTCAATCTGGAGGGTTACGAAGCGGCTCCGATCAAGGAACCGGACCTAACAGTGGAAGACCGATGGATTCTCAGCCGATTGTACACCGTTTCGCAGAATGTGACCGAGGCGCTTGAGGGTTACCGCTACGCCGAAGCCACGCGCACACTTTACAACTTTGCCTGGGATAATTTCTGCAGCTTCTTCGTGGAAATTCTCAAGGACCGCCTGGCCGATCCCGACCGTCGCGCTCATGCACAACGCATCCTCGTATTCGCCCTAGATCAACTGTTGCGAATGCTGCATCCGGTGACCCCGTTTGTGACCGAAGCGATCTGGGAACAACTGAATCGCTTTGCAGCCGAACGAGGCTTAGAGAAGGTCAGCACGGCCAGTGAATGTTTGATTGGTGCTTCTTGGGCAGAGCTTGATTCGAAATGGGCCAATACCGAAATCGAAACGCAATTCGCGCGGTTCCAATCGGTGCTGGGCAGTTTGCGTGAAATTCGATCGCGCCAGAACTTGCCTCCCAAGAAGGCGATCAAGTTCCTGATTCGCTGCGACGAAGACTACGCGGCATCAATCGAACCGATGGGCGGGTACTTCAACAGCATGGCGGCGGCGGAATTGGTGTCGATGGGTGCCAATGTCGAAGCACCGGAGATCAACGCACTGATCGCTCAAGATGGGATCGAAATTTTCGTCGATCTCGAGGGCCTGATCGACGTCGATGCTGAGGTCAAACGGTTGGAGAAAGAGAAAAAGAAGCTCGAAGGTAACATCACCGGCAAAGAGAAGAAGCTGTCTAACGAGAAATTCGTCGGTAGCGCTCCGGCAGAGATTGTTCAGCGCGAAAGGGATTCGCTGGAACAATTGAAGGAACAGCTGGTGAAGGTAAATGCGGCATTAGAGAAGTTCGCGAAAGCTTAAAGCTCCGCCCGAAACCTACGCGGGTAACTGGCGTCGATCTTGAACACACCGATTCCGGCAGAGCAGGGCAGGGCGGTGCTAAAGCGGAAGCAGCTGATTACTGCTTTCTGTTTTTCCTTCAAGCCTCACCGTAACATCGTCGTTGGATTCGAATGTTTTGTCGGGGCCAGCGCTGCGAATGAGCGCGTGGTCGCCATGTCCGTCAAAACGCAGCGACTCGCCCCATGGATCAACGTGCTTGATAACCAGCATGTTGGAATCAATGATTGACGGCAACTGACCATCGTGGCTATCGCGATAGGTTCTCAATTCATCAGTGGCGACTGCGATCAGCTGCTTTGTCTTAGTTTTTTGCTGGGCAACGATGTGTGCATTTTTGGATTCTATCCGCCGCTGATGATCTTGATGATGGGCTGCCATCGTAACCGCAACGATCGTGCCGGCGATGCCAACGCCCAGTAGAGATAAAAAGGTTCCCGCGACCGCTGCCTTGCGTGGTCCTTTCTTTTTCCGCAACCCGTTAAGACTGATCAGTAAGGGAACCGGCGATGTGAAGCCCAACGTTAGCAGACTCATCATGGACATCCAGAGACCATTGAAGCCCCACCAGTTAAACTTCCGGCGTGGTGGATCGAATCCGATATAGATGGGGCTGCGTCCACGGTTGGAACGTCGTTGATTAAACGGTACGTGAAAGGCCATTTGATTTATCTCCTACTGCCAATCCAGTGTTTTTTCCTCATTTGTTCTGTTCGCTGAAGCAAATGAGATATTGGAGCAGTAGGTAAAAAATATCCAGAAAAAATTCGCGCGGCCCCGTGCAAGGAAATATCGCAGAACGTCCTCGTTTTCTGAGGAGCCACGTCAATAGCCGACGAAGAAACCGATTCGATACTAACGAACCATCGGATTTTGGCTTTGCTGCGAAAATTGAGGCTCAAAAGCTTCGCCAACCCATTCTTTGGCTTGGCCTTCGAATTGATCGAAGATTTGATTCAGGCCATTGCTAAGCCGCAGCCCAGGCTGACCACCCTCGTGCACGTGTTCGTGAGCCTGTCCGCCGGCCGCTCCCCGGCAGCAGTCCATCAGAACGCCATCGCTGGCGATGAAACCGGCGATGATAATGATGTTTGCATACACCAACAGATTTGGTCCTGATTTCTTGCCGAAAAATTTCAATGCCGTTCCGGAGCTTTTCTTAATTCGCCGATTCATCAGATCCACCGAATACAATTCATCCAGCAGCAAATGCAGCATGAAACCCAATACGACCGCCCAAGACTTCATCAGTCGAATTTCGTTTTCAGGCGACAGGCAGATAAGATACGTGACCATTCCCGCCAGAATCGCGGCCGGAATACTGTGCCACATTCCGCGGTGGACTGTGAACTTTCTGAAAAGTTCTCCACCAACAAATCGAATCAAAACGTAAAGCACTCCAGAGACAAAGACCATTTGCTCCGGCGACAATCCGATCTCTTCAAAACGCCTTAGCATCAGCATTGGCACCATCAACGACACAAAACAAAGCATCTCGCGCAGTGGAACGCCAAGCTTGTGATCTAAATCAGGTAACATGCCGGCCACACTACATAGCGCCGCAGCGACACAGCTATGCCCCGCAGAAACGCCGAACTGAGTATAGGCGACCGTGCCATAGGCGACGCCAAGCAGAGTGCTTGCGCTGATATGCGTTTGAAAATTTGCCATGATTCCATTCCTTGAGCCGTCGTCAATCGTGACTGACGTATTCACTATTTCAAAATTCGTTTCGTTTTGCCATAGCAATTGAAACTTCAGGGACAATACGAAGACAGGGCAGGGTGGTTCACAATTTTTGCTAGCGGATTCCAAACTTTCTTCCGAACACCGGCGTCCTAACCCCGTACAAGCTGCAAAGAATGAATGCGCGGGAATGGAACCTTGAATCGCAGTTGAAGCGGATTTCGGAATCCTCTCTAATCCGCATCCGTGAGTCTTTGAGTCGGTAAATCTTGTCGGCTCAGATTTGCGGCGTGAGAATTTGCCTACCCATGAAGGAGTGAGTATGTCGGTTTATGACATCATAATGTTGATAATTTTTATTTGGTCCGTTTGGTTCGGATTCCGCAAAGGGTTCGCATGGCAAGTCGCGTCACTATTGTCGATCGTGCTCAGCTACTTCGTCGCGGTAAACTTCCGCAATCCCGTCGCAGCTTTGATCTCGGCTCAAGAACCTTGGAACCAATTCGCAGCGATGTTGATCTTGTTCCTGGGAACATCATTGGTCGTATGGACGGTGTTTGCTTCTTTTAGTCGCAATATTAAGAAGATGAATATGGGCGGATTCGACCGTCAAGCCGGCGCGATTTTGGGTGCCTTTAAAGGTGGAATCCTCTGCATGTTGGCGACTGTGTTTGCTGTTTCCTTGTTCCAACCAACGCGCGACATGGTCCACAATTCTAAAGCCGGACACTATGTGGTCAGCGGCATCCGGCAATTCGCCCGTTTCACACCCAGCGAACTCGTTCCCTACCTAGAACCGCACTATCAAAACTTCGATAATTCCATTGGCGCTACGCCGGAGAAAAAGCCTTTGTTTAACTCCGGTACCAGCGGACAAAACTACCAAGTGAATCAGAACAACGGCTTCCAGGGTTTTCCATCAAATTCAACGTCCGGTGGCGGATTCACAAACACTGGCACCAACACAAACTTTGGACAGCGGAGCGCTCCCAGCCAAACTTCTGGCCCGTTTCAATCACCGTGGCAGCAACCTAATAACAACAACTATGGGGTTAGTCGCCCAGCCACGAATCAGAATTACAACCAAAACACACCCTATTCTCAGAATCTCCCGAACAACCAAACTCAAACTAACAACGGGCGCTTCTTGAGCACAGGATTTGGCCGACAAAACAGCGGCGTTCAAAACCAGCAGCAGCCAGTTCGTAACAACGGTCAATTTTATCAACCGCGACAAACGCAAACGCAACCGTTGCAAAACGGCTACGGACAGCCGCAACAACAGCGATCAGTCACGATGGGCCAAAACGGTTGGCCAGAAATTAACACGACGATCAACACCAAAGACGTGATCCAGCGCGGCGTCGAAACGACCGCCGAGATGCTTCGACGAGCCTACGATTCCAACGTGCAGCCGCGTTAGATTTTCTGGCGTAGTGGATGAGGCCACGAATCCAGAAGCTCCATTAAACGAGCATGTCTCGCGGACCGATCCACCACTCAATAACTCTTGGCTAAGCAAGGTGATGGCAGTTAGGGACATGGGTCAGCAGTATCACTGCGAAACCCAAATGTCGCCATTCCCTTGGGAAAACAGGGCTCTAACCGAACATAAGAAACATTATCGGACGTTGAATATGGGTTCAAAATGCCGGCTTTTGGTGTGAATGTCTCTGTCTACTGCCATCTTGTTTCACAAGTACCTTGTTCAGAATTGGCCCAACTCTTCGGCGCGCCATCGGCTGAAACCACTGGTCTCCAATTGCAATTGGTTCTTTAGATTTCGGAACTCATCCATGTGTTGTTTCTGCATGTGGCTTTTGAGCGCTTCGGTCGATTCCCATTCTTCGTAGACATGCAGCAGGTCATCCTGTTCCAAATCGATCCCGAACCGAAAAGCAGCCACGCCATC
>CALDEW010000052.1 GCA_937942355.1 uncultured Pirellulaceae bacterium
GGGCGGGGACAGGGTTTCTGGCAAGGACGGTGCAAGGCGCAGCTGCTTTTCTCGTAGACTGCTTAGAAAATATTCGGATGAAATATCCGCACTAAATCATGCATTCACGGGCTGGCTAAGGTTGCTTGCGATCACTTGTTCGATCTGCTCTTCATTAAGTTCATCACCATCTTCGGCGTCGACTCCGCTAAGCATTAGATTGCGAGGGATCGTTGTGTGGTTAAGGCCCAAATTGTGCCCAATTTCATGGGCAGCGACGCTGGCAACAACGTCTCGTCCGCCTTGTGTCGTCAGCAAAGACTCACCGGTGTGCATCGCCGATCCCGGCGCCCCAACAAACGCTAAACCGTTAGCAGCAAATTGGCCAGTCACAGGAAAACCAGGGACGCGCTGCACAAAGTATAGATCAATGACCAGCGGATCAGTGTTCCCCACCCCCTGGTTATCCCCTAAGTTGATGATCGTGCCGAGATCACTTCCGGGTCGTACGCCCGCTCCATTTCCACTATTAATAAACGTATTCTCAATAAATCGCACCGGCAGAAATTCGATGTCGACCATCGCCTGTGCGTATATCTCGTCGATGCGTTCTTTAATTGCAGCTTCTTGAGCCGCATTGCCAAAGAATTCCGACTGATTAGAACCATCATCATCTGAAACGATGATCGGTTGCACAAAAACGACTTCGCCCTCCGGTATTGTCGGCGGTATCACTGGAGGATCAACAGGAGGGTCGACAGGAGTCGTCGGTGTTATTGGCGTGATCGGTGGTCTTGTCGGCGCTTGCACAACCGTTGGCGGGAAAAACGGTGGTGTAGAGTTCAAATTGGTATGCAAGCGAGAGAAATCTGCAAACTCATAAGTTTCGATCGCACTGGCGTCATCAGCTCCATCAAAATTCGCCCCGCGCAAATCTTTTAGGACAGCGGATCTACCGGCTGTCGAGATTTCGTAGTTTTGGTGCTCGCCCGAATAAAAAGCAATATCTACACCATTGCCTCCGTTTATTCGATCCGCTTGGCCATCGCCTCTGAGCGTATCGTGACCGTCATTTCCAAAGATTAAATCCGCGCCGTTACCGCCGACCAAGCTATCGTTTCCCCCTTGTCCCGCAAGACGATCATTGCCCCCACCACCGTGAATGAAATCGGAGCCACCGCCTCCAAAAATCAAGTCGACGCCAGCTCCGCCTGCAAGTCCATCGTTTCCTTCGCCTCCAGCAATGATGTCATCGCCATTGCCACCAGTGATTACGTCGCGACCAGTACCTCCGAAAATTTGATCGTTGCCATCACCGCCTTTGATTTGATTGAATCCTCCGACGGCTAAAATGCGGTCGTTGCCAGCAGCACCATCAACCTGATCATTTCCCAAACCGGCATTCAGAAAGTCATTTGCCGCACCGCCAAAAAGAAAGTCATTACCGCCATTGCCAATCAGCCGATCGTTACCACTACCACCAATCAATCGGTCGTTGCCTTTACCACCAAACGCAAAGCTGTTTACGGAGGAGCGATTGTGAAACAAGTCGTTGCCGCCAAGTCCAACAAAAAATATCGCCGAAACTTCTGACACCAAGAACTGGCGATTGCCAAATCCCGTTTGGCTGATCGTCAACGTTTCATTCCGCTCAACGACGGTTACCGTCTCTGCTTGATTTGTTCCACCAACCATGATGTGGCCGGTAGCCGAATCGAACGAAATCCCTGCCAGCAACTGGCGCGGCTCGCAAACGTCGTAGCAAATCGGTTTCCCGATGCCCGACCGCCTCCCTTTTCTTGTTTTTGAAATCACCGAAAATCCCGAAAAGATCGACCGTCTCAAACCAGCCAGCCGCTCCGAGCAAATTTCAGCCAAAGACTCAACCGAGAGCATCGTAGCCCATGATGATCCAGCGGGTGGGACCGAGTAATGCGGTTTTTCTTCCCACACCGCCAAATCGTTTTCTGATGTGTGACATTGATTAGCATGGCAATGGCCGGCGTCGCGAGAGATCAAAGGAATTCTCCTGAGTCTAAAAAAGGGGGGGGGATCTTGAAATTAAGAGTTTGTTTTCCTCCCTTTAATTTAGTCGAAGGGCGGCGTAAAGAAAAACAAATTTTACGGAGTGAGGCTGTTTTCGCTTAAATGATCTATTGCGGATTGATGGCTTAGCGGCCAAAGTGACAGTCGACTCGATGCCAACGCAGGGTTGCTCAGCGACATTATGCCTATCTGAAATAAGCACTACCGATCGGCACATAAAAACCCTCGTTGTCGAATCTGGCTTGCATTCGGGTGAGCCACGTCCACTATTGTTGTTCCTTCTGTCGATGATCAAACGTTCGCGGGGACCGTACCGCGCAAGAAAACGCTACTGGAGCAGGTGCGGAGAATCGAGTCTAACGGTGATCAAGCACAACATCACGCCTGTCTAACTGATCGCAACTTTTCTACAACGCCAGAGAGCCCTTTTTTCCTGCGCTTCTACCCACCTGTGAGAATGGTGATAGATAGTGAAAAATCAAGAAGGTCCACCACTCCATTGCAATCACGAGCCCGTCCTTT
>CALDEW010000053.1 GCA_937942355.1 uncultured Pirellulaceae bacterium
GATCAGAGGCAGGGCCCGGGCGAGCGTTTGCGGGATGGTCGCTGACTGATACACGATATCCAACTTCGAAAGTCGTTTGCCAGCCGCAGCCGTGTCGACAGAGAAAAAGGGCGTATCGTTATCGGTGGCGGTGACGCAGACTTGGCTTTCGATGGAAAGTTGCGTGATCAGCCACGCCGCGATGTCTTTCGCTTTGTCAAACCGCGTTTCATTTTCAAAGCGATACTCCATCGTGGGGCTGTTATCGACCAAAACAATCGCGGCAACCGGCGCATCGCTGCGGCCAATCAGTTTGCCGCCACTGGCTTTTCCAAAAATTTGCAACGCAGTCCAACCTAAGAATCCCAACAGCAAGAAAAGAATCAAACCAAGCACGCCGACCACCGCCATGTTTCTGTTTTCGCGAAACCAGGCCATCGCCGTGATCAGCCCCACGATCGCGGCGGCCAATCCGATTCCGCCCAACGTCAACCAGTTGCCAAAATCGGCCGAAGCCACCGAAAGCCCCGCGAACGCCAGCGCCACGACGCCAATCAATAAACACCGCAACATCAACAGCAACAGATGCCGGAGTCTCATGCGCGATTTGTTGGTCGCGCTCCGTTGCTGCAAAAAACGCATCGCGGGAAAGGTCATCACGACCGGTTTGGGCTGCATGAGAAAGTGCAGCAGCACAGGCACCGCCATCAACAGACCGCCCAGTCCAAGTATGCTCAAATGTGCCAGCGTCATGACTACCCCCGCGCTCGGCGACTGATCAGGTACTCCAATAGCGCTTTGTCGAATTGCATGCTCGTGTCGATCGCGACGTAGTCGACACCGTTCTTTTGGCACTGCCGGTTCAGCGATGCGCGGAACTCTTCGATTTGCTTGACATAGTCGCTGCGAAACCCATCGGCGTCGACTTTCAGTTCTTCGCCGGTCTCGGGGTCCTTCATTTTGCAGACGCCGTTGAAAGGGAAACTGACTTCGGCTTCGTCCAAAATATGAAACATGATGACGTCGTGGCCGCTGTGCCTCAATCGAAACACGCTGTCCATCGTCTCTTTTTCATCCATGAGGAAATCAGAAAAGATCATCACAAGGCTGCGGTTTTTGAGCATCGCGGCCAGTTGATAAATGCTGTTGCGGAAATCGGTAACGCCATCGGGTTGCAGGTTCGACAGCAGCGAAATCAGATTTCCCAGCTGAGTCCGTTTGCTGCGTGGCGGCAAGGATTGGCGGATTTTATCGTTGAAGGTAATCAGTCCCACCGGATCCTGTTGGTTCACCATCAGATACGCCAGCGACGCCGCCAAACAAATTGCGTAGTCGAATTTGGTCAGCGTCTGGCGGTAGGTGTATCCCATCGAGTGGCTGAGATCCATCACCAGGTAGCCCGTGATGTTGGTCTCGGATTCGAATTTTTTGACGTAGTACTTGTCCGTTTTCGCGTAGACCTGCCAGTCGATGTCCTTGAGGTCGTCCCCGTGGTTGTATTTTCGGTGCTCGCTGAATTCAACGCTGAAGCCGTGGAAAGGGCTGGCGTGAAGTCCGTGCAAAAATCCTTTGACGACAAACTGAGCCCGCAGATCGAGCCGTTTGATCTGGTTGATGACTTCCGGTTTGAGGTACTTTTGGACTGACATGTTTTTAGTTTTTGCGTGAGGCGCCGTGGGGCTTGGCCACGCTCTGGCGAGCGTAGCTACCGTCGCCAGACGGTGGGTGGTTTACTTTTCGTACTTCGGTACATCGGGCGTTGGGAGTTCGTCGATCAATCGCTGGATCACGTCTTCGGTCGTCATCCCTTCGGCTTGCGCCTGAAAATTCGTGCTGACGCGGTGCCGCAATACCGCCATCGCGACTTTCTTAACGTCGTCAATGCCGACCGAGAATCGTCCGTCCATCGCCGCGATCGCTTTGCCGCCGGAGATTAAAAATTGACCAGCCCGTGGCCCGGCGCCCCAATCAACCAGCTCTTTGACAAACGCCGGCGCTTGATCGTCCTTGGGACGCGTCGAACGCACCAGCCGAGCCACATATTTGATGATGTAGTCGCTGACGGCGACCGAATGGACCAACTTTTGCAAGTTAATGATCGCTTTGGCGGACAAGATCTTGCGGACCTCTTGTTTTTCGTCGCGGCTGGAAGCGATCAGGATCTTCTCTTCTTCGGCCGCGGTAGGATATCCGACTTTAATGTTGAACATAAACCGGTCCAACTGAGCCTCTGGCAGCGGGTAGGTACCCTCTTGCTCGATCGGGTTCTGCGTGGCGATCGTAAAGAACGGCGGATCTAAGTTGTAGGTCTCGGTGCCGATGGTGACTTCGCGTTCCTGCATCGCTTGCAGCAACGCCGCCTGCGTTTTGGGAGGGGTTCGATTGATCTCGTCCGCCAGCAAGATGTTCGTAAAGATCGGCCCTTCCACAAAACGGAACTTCCGGCGCCCGTTTTCATCTTCGTCCAGAACATTAGTACCGGTGATGTCCGAGGGCATTAGGTCGGGCGTGAATTGAATGCGCTTGAAATTCACATCCAGAATTTTAGCGATGGTGCTGACCATCAGCGTTTTGGCCAGCCCGGGGACCCCTTCGAGCAGGCAATGTCCGCGCGTGAAGATCGCCGCAAAGACTTGGTCGATGACTTCTTCTTGGCCAACGATGACTTTGTGGAGTTCTTGCTCCATCACTTTGCGGTGCTGGCTGAACTCTTGCAGGACGTCGCCTAAGCTTCGTGATTTTCCGGACACGCGTTCCTCGTGGGTCGTTGATTTGCCAAAATTTGCGTCTCTCACGACTCCGAGAGTCGCGTTACGTAACACGACTCTCCGAGTCGTGAGCCCATTGGTACATTCGCAGCAAGCATTCGGTTGTTGTGGTAACTAAATGAGGTTGCCATTAAACGTAGGCTGCTGTTTATTGTAAGATCATGGTTACAGCGTAGCAACGCGCGTCTCACCGCAGCATCGTTTTATTTGTTGACTATCGTTTGGCCTTGCTCGCGCGACGTTGCATGAAATAAAAGAACTTAATTCGTGTTTTTTTCCTAAGCCAATGAATAGCAATCCATCGTTTCTATTGAAAACTGTCCGAATTGCGGTGGCCACTATCGTCGGGGGGATGATGTGCGCGATGGCAGCCGAACCTTGCGAGGCTCAACGCAATCGTCGCAACTTAGCCTTGCAAGATGTTTCAGCGGAGGCCGTTCGGCAGTCGGTCGCGCAGGGCGTCCGGTTTCTTAAAGATCAACGCAGCCGAAACGGCAGTTGGCCGAAGCACGCTGGGATCGGTGACGTCACCGCGCTGGCAACTTTGGCGCTGCTCAATGCTGGCGAAGATCCTAATTCTCGGCTGATGAGAGGTTCGCTCAATTACATCGATGCGGAGATGCAAGAAGAAGTACTAACGACGTACAGCGCCGGATTGAAAGTCATGGCGCTGGCGGCAGCGGATCCTGATGGTAAGCTTTTCCGGCGCGATGTTCAGCGTACGGTTGATTGGTTGGTCGAAAATCAATCGCGCAGCGGCGGCTGGAGTTATGGAATGGGAGGTCGTGGAATCGGCGATGCTTCCAACTCGCAATTCGCGATTCTTGGGCTGCACGAGGCCTCCAAGATGGGCATTGATATCGATCAGAGAGTGTGGGAGCGGGCTCGAGGTTATTGGGAAGAGTGTTTTGTGGCAGGGGGTGGTTTTAGCTACAACCCGAGGGAGGGAAATGCAAGACCGAGTATGACGTGCGCGGGGATTGCCTCTTGGATCATCATTGAAGAAAATTTGACTAACTTTCGAGATCTGGTCAAAGGCGACCGGGCGAACTGCTGTGATGTGATCGACCGAATGGGGCGCGTCGAGAAGTCGATTGAAACATTGGGGCGTAGGTTTGGGACACAATCTCGCGGCGGAGCTCAGTACTATTACTTGTATGCACTCGAAAGAGCCGGACGTCTATCAGGGCAGAGGTTTTTTGGACCGCATGACTGGTATCGTGCTGGAGCGAAAACGATCGTGGCCAAGCAAAATAAAATTACCGGTGCCTGGCGAGGCATCGGGCTTGGCGAAAACAAAGAGGTGATCGCAACGTCGATGGCGTTGCTGTTCCTTGCCAAAGGTAAACGGCCCGTCGCGATTGGGAAGTACCAGTACGGCAACGATAGTCAGTGGAATCAGCATCCCAAAGGCGTCCATTATTTGACACGGGAGTTGGAGAAGCAGTGGAGTACGAAGCTCAACTGGCAGACGGTGCGATCCAAGGATGCGACGGTCGATAACTTGCTGGAATCGCCGGTGCTACACATCTCGGGT
>CALDEW010000054.1 GCA_937942355.1 uncultured Pirellulaceae bacterium
GGGAACGGCACAGGCAGGGTGAGTGTCGTTTAGCTGGAAACAGTTCAATTCCCCAAAACGAGAGAAATCCTCTCCGTGGCGTTGGACCCAATCCGCGATCACGTCTTGGAGGCTGGCCGAGGTGAGGAAGTACTGTTGCTTGAGACGTAGCTCCTTCCCGTTTTCGCTGGAGTCGTTGGGATACAACACCATCGAGATTTGTTCCGCGTCATTTTTCTCCGCAACGGCCTCGGGGTAACTGCCGGCATTAAACTCGTTGAGATCAAATTCGTCCGTCGCAGCCGCCTTCCACAATCGCAGCGTATTGACGGTGTTATTTTTGTATCCCGGAATCGGCATATCATAAGGCACGGCCAGCAACTTCTGAGCGTTTGCCCAACGCGTGCGCATCTTACCGTCTTCGCCGTAGTAACGTTCGGAGTGACCGTAAAGATGGATCGTGCGTGTATCTTCGGGACGCTCAATCTCCCACAGGTTCCCATCGCGCAGCCAGTGATCAGGCGCTTCGACTTGGCGACCGTTTTCGATCTTCTGGTGAAACATGCCGTACTCGTATCGAATTCCGTATCCGGTAACGGGAAGTTTCAAATTCGCGCAACTGTCAAGGAAACAGGCCGCCAGTCGCCCCAAGCCGCCGTTGCCCAAGCCCGCGTCGTGTTCGGCTTCGATAACTTCTTCCAGCCGCAGCCCAAATTTGTGAAGTCCTTCTTTGAGCCCCACATCGAGATCCAAGTTCTGCACGGCGTTATTTAGTGAACGCCCTAAAAGAAACTCCAGCGACAGATAATGAACGCGTTTGGTTTGGCTTTCGTTGATCGCTTTATGCGTGGATCGCCAAGCTTGGCTGATCCGGTCCCGCACTGCCAGCGCCGACGCTTGGTAGAAATACGTTGGGTCTTGCGTCAGGCTATCGCAACTCAGGGTGTAAAGAAGGTGACGATGAAGCTCCTCCGGCAGCGATCTTAAAACGTTATCCGCCATGAGAGTGTTGTCCATTGTCGCATCAGCCATTCTGGTTTCTCCTTAGGTAAACGAATCCGGTTCGCCATTGCCATTGCTTGAAGAGTGGTTTCCTCGCGAGCGGAATCCTCATTGTACAAAAGTTATCGGCAGGCTTAACCTGTCGGCCCCTCTCAAAATGCTGACGGTAGCACTAAATCGCGAGTGGGGCGCGATCTTGACCTTCACCCCGCAGCAATGAAATTCAGGATTCCATTGAAATTTGGGGTTTCTTTTGCAATTGGTCGCTGAGGGTTCGCTCAGGACCGAATCGAAACCGGAATTGGGGGCGAGCATCAACTGAGGGTCGGTTGGGAAAATCCGGTAGTTATTTGATATGATTGTCCCCATATATAAAGTAAAAGTGCCCGAATGCGAAATCGCGGTGCTGGCCCAATAATCGGCTTTGCCACGGAAACTTTATCCGGTAGACTAAAAGTTGGCGGAAGAGGACAGAGTATCTTCCGCACTTCCCTTAAATCAATTGTTTAACAGTTAAGCAAGTGATTGAGACGCGGTTTCGATTAAGGCGTCAATCTGACATTTAACCTCTGTATGGTATGAAATCTCAAGCGAAAACAATGAACAGACTGTTGAGCAGCGCTTGGTTTTTGACTGTCGCATTGTGCCTCTCTCTGACCGCAGGTACGGTCGTAAACACCGTCTCCACGCGCTCTGCCCAAGCCGAAGAGATCACATTGGAAACGGCAGAGGATGAGAGTTCTCAGGAATTACACCAGAGACGCAGGACTCACAAATCGTCCCATCGAAGGACACACAGGACACGATCATCGGTTCGGCACGACAAAAGTACCGTCGCCGTGGTGAATAACTTCAGCCATCGGACCGAGCGCTGCCGTATGAATGGCTTTGGCGGTTACCTTAGGAACTAAGTGCCAGCCGCTCTTGGGGCCGAAGGCTCTTTCTAACAACGGCAAATTCTTTTGGATGCGTTGGTTGATCACAGGTGCTAGTCGCCACTGGTTAGATCAACCTAAAAAGCTCGTCCTCAATGATCCCTATATTTGAGCAAACGCTTGATCAGAGCGATTCGGTGATATTGGAATTGCCAGTTACGTCAGTAATTGCGTATTCTTCAAGTAGCCAATCAGTCGTTGAGCCCGAGAGAGTTGCGTTGTTCCTTTTGAAAACGCGGTTTTCTTCTTCGCTCCCACACACCAATTAAGAACAACCATTCAGTTCCCGTGATTGCTCCATTTAGGATCTTCACCGCACTACAGATCAAACTCAATTTCAATAGGCAAGTCGATGCAAAAATCTGGACCTTTTACCATGATCAGTGAGATCAAGCACTGGAAAACTGACATTCCGTCGGGCTTGGTCGTATTCCTTGTCGCGATCCCGTTATGCTTGGGAATCGCTTTGGCATCCGGATCGTCCGCCATGTCCGGAATCATCGCCGGAATCGTTGGCGGTCTGATCGTGACGCTATTTAGTAACTCATCGTTGGGAGTAAGTGGCCCGGCCGCGGGCTTGGTCGCGATTGTTGCCCCCGCGATCGCTCAGCTGGGCTTCCAAAACTTCCTTTTGGCGGTTGTGCTGGCCGGAGTAATTCAATTTTTGCTTGGCCTTTTTAAGGCCGGAACGATCGGATACTACTTTCCAACGTCGGTCATTAAAGGCATGCTGGCGGCAATTGGATTGATCATCATCCTGAAACAGATCCCCCATTCGGTTGGCTACGACAAGGACTATGAAGGCGACATGGCGTTCGCTCAAGCCGACGGACACAACACGTTTTCGGAGATCTATTACGCGTTAATGAATCCCTCTGCCGGGCCCGTGATCGTTACGCTGGTTTGTCTGGCCATTCTGATTCTGTGGCAAACCAAGATCATCTCGAAGTTCGGCTGGAGTAAGATCATCCAGGGACCGCTGGTTGCAGTCCTCGCTGGAATTCTGCTCAATCTTGCGTTTATGCCGACCCCAATGAAAATCTCCGACGACCATTTGGTGAACCTGAGCCTGGCAGTCGGAGAGGATCACGCTGTGGCGGATGAAGAGGATGAAACCGAAACGCAAGCCGGTGGCTTCAATTTCATTTACCCTCATTTTGAACCATCGCAAATTACTTCTGCCAAAATGCAGATCGGTCACGGTTCCCATGGCGGCGGTGGCGCTACCAATGCTGCCGCAGCAATCGACGATGCCACCAAACAATTGGATTCCTTCGGAACAAAACTGGACAAACTCACAGATCCCGCCATCGCGTCGAGCCTCAGGTCGGCAATTACCGGTCTACGTGATTCGTTAACGTCATCCGGAACGGCTGTCGATTCAACCGGTTCGAAACTCAAAGCACTTGAGGAAGCGGTGGATAAGGTCTCCGACCAAGGTATTGCTGATGGGATG
This sequence comes from uncultured Pirellulaceae bacterium, assembly GCA_937942355.1. Classification (GTDB taxonomy): domain Bacteria; phylum Planctomycetota; class Planctomycetia; order Pirellulales; family Pirellulaceae; genus Mariniblastus. The sequence goes on from CALDEW010000054.1 coordinate 3,373, forward strand.
AAAAACGCTCTATCGGGAATCAGAGCCAGCATTAAAGCGAAAACGGCTGAAGTTTCGATTTCCCCATTCCGCGCGGCAACGATGATCTTGATCACCGCTATGACACTCGCCATCGTCGCCAGCCTCGAATCGTTGCTGTGTGCTGAGGCCACCGATAAGCTTGATCCGCAGCGTCGTCAGACCGACCTGAATCAGGAACTGCGAGCCCAAGGTATCGGTAATGTGGTTTCGGGAATGATCGGCGGATTGCCGGTAACCCAAGTGATCGTCAGGAGTTCGACCAACATCCAATCTGGAGCCCAGTCGCGATTAGCGGCGTTCGTCCACGGTATTTTCCTGATCGGGTGTGTGATCTTGATTCCCCACATTCTGAATCTCATTCCACTTGCCAGTTTGGCCGCGATTCTTTTCGTCGTAGGCTACAAACTGGCTCATCCGTCAAAGTTCAAAACGATGTACAGTCAGGGTTGGACTCAGTTTTTACCTTTCATCATTACCATCGTTGCCATTCTTGCAACGGACTTGCTGATTGGTATCGGAATTGGTTTGATCGCCTCGCTGTTCTTCATTCTCAAGAGCAGCTATTTCAAGTCGTTTTGGATGAACTCCAAAGAGGAGAACGGTCGGGCAGTTCACCAGTTAACGCTGGCTGAAAGAATGTTCTTTATTAATAAGGGCAATCTCCAGACGGTGTTGCAAGAGATCGAACCTGGCAGCAAGGTGATCATTGACAATTCCAACACCGTTCACATGGACCAAGACGTACTGGACGTGTTCAACGATTTCAATACTCATGCTGAATTTGGTAACATTGAAGTCGAATGGGTTGCTGATCTGGGCGATGGGGCAATTAAAGATCCTGCCCGCGTTCAAGGCATTTAAGTCGGAAAGGGTTTTGCCCCGCCCCAAAAAATGCAGACTGCTAATTGCTTGATCTCGATGCCCATCCCAGCCAACCCGGGTGGGCATCGAGAAATCAAACCCTAGCTGATGCGGGTCGCGGTGAAGCGAAAATGCTGAGTCGCTAATGCGCAATTTCAACTGTTTTTGGCGAACCCAACAGAAAAAACTACGTGTCCTTTCACTCAACGCGCCCCCCTTATCTACCGGTTGGCCCGTTATGCTCCAATCAGAGTGATAGCACGTCGTACCTCTGCTGAAATTTTGCTTAACTTTACCGCCGATCAATTTACGATAGATAGGTAAAGCAGGTCGCGCCTGCGTATCTAGATTGTCCGGCAGAAAAGTGAGCATTTTGAGGTGCAACCCATGTCCGAGAAACGTGTCTTAGTGACCGGTCCGACTGGATTTATTGGAATCAATCTGGTGAGAGCGTTGCTCAGCAAGGGCTATCGCGTCACGGCGATGGTGCGGGCGACGTCTGACACGTCAGCTCTTCAGAGGTTGGGAGTTAGGATTGTCGAGGCCGATTTAGGCGACGCCAAATCTCTGGCTGCTGCCGTCGCCGATCAACAGGTCATCTACCATTTAGCCGCAGCGGCTCGCGCGGTCCACCTCTCCACCTTCAAAAAAGTAAACTTGGATGGGTTTAGAAATTTGATGCTCGCCGCCATCGCCGAAGGCAGCGATCCTAAACTCGTGCTCGTTTCGTCGTTGGCTGCTGTGGGGCCCAGCACAGAAATGCATCCCCATCGCGAAGACGCAATTGCAAACCCTGTTTCCAACTACGGCAAAAGCAAGCGCGCCGCTGAGTTGCTGGCGGCTCAATATAGCGACCGCTTGAACATTTCGATTGTTCGACCTTCGATTGTGCTTGGGCCTCATGACGTGAAAGGATGGGAGATCTTCAAAACAATCAGCCAGCTGGGAATACACATCATCCCAGGTCTCAGAAAGTCGACTTACTCTGTGATTCACGTTTCTGATTTGTGCGCGGCGATGATTGCCGTTGCGGCGCGTGGTCGCCGCGTTACTCCTAAAGATTTGGAGGGCGGAACTTACTTCACCGCCGCAGACGAAACGATGACCTATGCGGAATTGGGAAGAATGATCGGACAAGCCCTGGGAAAACCGTACACTTTCAACCTACCGGTTTTTGCCCCCATCCTGAAATTCGTTGGGGCAGTCAATACGCTGATCGGAAATCTAAAAGGTTCGCCGCAATTTCTCAACTACGACAAAGTGCGCGATGTGACGGCCGGTTCTTGGACCTGTGAGAACCAAAAGCTCAAGCAAGAGATTGGGTTCGAGTTCCCAACATCCTTCGCGACCAGAATGGTTCAAACCGTCAAATGGTACCGCAAGGAAGGTTGGCTAAATGGCGCTAAATCAACCAGATCACAGCCCGCCCCAATTGGGTCTGCATCGCCAACAGGCAGCGGCCCCAACGGGCCAACGATGAATGTAAATTAGCTCTCTTCGTCCCTGCAGCCAATCTCTAATTGTGCAATGCGTTTCCTGAGTTAGCGCCGGAAAAGGAGCCTGAGGGCTTCTCACCACCATTGGTGTAACCGTACTCTTTGATTTTCCTTTGTAACGTGCGAACACTAATCCCCAACGCCTTCGCAGTCTTTCCGCGTGCACCACCGAAGCCGTCTAAAGCTCGAAGGATCGCTTCGCGCTCAATACTATGCAGTGTTTTCACTTCCTGTTTAGCAACGTTGGAAATCTCTCCCAAAATTGGGTTGGAAGATTTGGTCGCGCGTAACGCAATCAACTCTTGATGCAGTTGGCGCTCCTTAAGAGCGCGATCTACTTTGACCGACAATTCCGCTCCGCCGACAGGTTTCAAGAGATAGTCCGTTGCTCCAATCTGCAAGCTCTGGACCGCTAGATCTTTCGAATCAGATGCAGCCACCAACATGATTGGAAGGTTGGCTTCCACTGATCTAACGATTTTGATCAGCCCAGCAGCAGGAGCGTCTGCCCCATTGATGTCCAAGATTACAAGCCGCGTTTTTTCGCACAAATGCGTACTAACAGAATCAACATCGTTGATTTCGAACGGATCGAATCCATTGTCTTGAAACCAGCCGGTCAGCCATTGACGCGTATGCGGATCGCCTACGACAACCAATACCTTTTTCGTTTCGTCTGACTTCATAATCATGTTTTTCCCTTGCTGAAAAGTTTTAATAGTTCTGTTTGCGAGAGGAGGACATTTTGGAAGCTGTTTATAAGAAGGTTTGAACTACCGCTATTTGACCTAGAATCTAAAAAAATCATCGAAAATCGGCTTTTTTGTCATTTGCCCTCGCGCCACGGTT